>DNNS01000569.1 GCA_003497555.1 Spirochaetia bacterium | reverse complement strand
ATATTTAAATTCGCGGGTTTTTTCATCCTTATAAATCCCTATTGCGCCGGTAGGCTTTAAAAAATTGAAAATTGATAATATAATATTACCGGATTGAATATATGTTTTTATTTACCGGGTCTGTTTGATCAGGATTAATACCACAATGATACAGCATAACCTTTATCTTTATTTCAGCAAACCGCAGGAAACTTGTGTAAAACTAATAACAATCCGGATTAACAGGCTTTTAAAATTAGGAAGTTAAAATGAATAAGTTAAAAACATTATTAACAATTTCAGCAGTGCTGATTTTCAGCAGTTGCTTCCGCACATTTTTTCTGAATCTGCGTCTTGATCATGACGACAAAGCGCAGATATTAGCCATCAAGGGCATTAAACTTTATGAACAGGTTATTGTTAAGGAAAAAAAGTTTGAAGAATCCCTGAAGGTACGCCGTTATTTCGAACATTCTCTTGATTTCAACCCCGGATATAAAACCGCACTGCTTTATATTGCCCATATTGATAATTTCCGCAGTACCATGATTAATCAGTCACTGGCTACGGCCAAAAAATATAAACGAAAAATTGACGATGCTGCAGCTAAAAAACAACAGCCTGATACTTCCGATGAAGAGGAAATGCTCACCGCTGTTGATAAAACCCTGAAACTTGATTCCGGAAATGCCGAAGCATTGATTTTACATAAGGAAACTGCGGAAACAAGAATACGGGTCTGCACAAAACTGCTCAGCCGCGCGCAAGAGGTTAAAAAAAAGTTTGAAACATCTGCAAATACCGCTTTAAAAGATAAAGCTGCGGCAGAGGCGCGCGATCTTTATTATAGAATTTTATTGTTTGATCCTAAAAATAAACAGGCGGGCAATGAAATAAGCGGCATTGCGTCTTATATTAAAGAACGCATAAAAATCCTGGAAACCGAAGCTGCAAAATATATCAATGACGGTAAAACTGCCAAGGCGGAAGAAATTATTTCTTCCCTTAAAGTTCTGACCGATACTGATAACGACCGCCTGCTTTTCAGGCGCATGAGTTATGATCTTTATTACAATGCAGCCCGGCAGAAAAATTCAGCCAGGGATTATCAGGCAGCTCTGCGTTATGCGGAAAAAGCCGCTCAATATGCCCTGGATACGCGGAAAATTTCCGATCTGCAGAATAATATCCAGGTATCCATACGGCAGAAACAGCTTACGGCAGATTATGCCAAAACTCTTACCCGGCTTGATGCCATGATTTCCGCTGAAAAATGGGAAAGCGCCCAGGAACTCGTTAATGATATGCTTTCGGGAGTGAAAACACCGGAAAAGAAAAACGAACTGCTGAGCCGGAAAAAATCCATTGACACCGGCCTGGTTGGATTAATTGAAACACTTTATGAGAGCGGAGTCAGGGCTTTTAACGATGAAGATTTTAAAAAATCCATCGGCTTATTTAACCGTGTACAGCGCATCAACGGCAGTTATAAAGNNCCGATTATCTCTCCCGAGCCCGGCAGAAACAGGAACTGCTCGAATCATTTGACTGAAAAATTTTTTTTACAAGGATAATCCATGAAAACCATTGAGGCTAATGATAAAAAATTAAATCCCCGGATTTTGCAGATGTTATTCTGGTCAATAACAGGAATTATAATATTCTTTCTGCCTCATTTCCGGCTGGAGGGCAGATGGCTTAACGGCCCTGCATTAATTCTTGCCAACGGCGGCGCCCTGTATCTGTATTTTCTTTTTCCGCTCATCTGCCTGCTTATTCCCGTCCTGCATTTTATACGTCCTGATTTTAATAATGCAGACAATAAAAAATCGGTATATCTGCCTGCGCTCAGCCTGTTTTCGTCATTTCTGCCGTTTGTAACTGCGGTGGTTCTGGTTTTTTCCCGCGCCTATGATGCTGATTTTTTCCGCGATGTCAGCATACTGTTTTATCTGCTGATTCTGCTTTCGCTTTATAATATTTTTGATAAAAGTTTTGCCCTGGTGCTTTATATCCTGCGTAAAAATCCGGTGTATATCGAATATCATGATTTTTCCCGGAATTTCCGAAGCGAACGCCCTGATTTTTTTATCAGTATCAGATCAAAACTTCTTACTGCCTTTACCATTTTAATTTTACTTATAATCATTACCCTGATTACCAGAGTACTTAGCGAGTACCGCAGCACCATACTTGAAGCCATAGCCCAGACCGGACGTACGCTCAGCGCGGAGTCAGCCAAATTTTTTAAAACCAATCTGGGCAGCAAGCCCGAAATAGAATCATATTTATACCAGGCGGTTAAAGTAAACGAAAATGCCAGATTCCGTTTTGCCCGAATCGTTTTTTTTCAGAAAGAAAAAGGCGGCAGCCGTTTTATAGCTGCGTATGCCACTTCCAGGGAGTTTATCGGCCGGGTGCTTAATGCCGACATGACGGAAGTGTTTTTGAATAACGGGACTTTTTTTAAAAAAGACGGTATTTATTATTATGCTGCGCCGGTAGAGCTTTCCGGTAAAATAATCGGTTTCAGCGTGGCCGGCTTTACCGAAAAAATGATTTTTCGCAGTTACTACAATACCAAACTGAGGGTATTTATAATCACCGCCCTGCTGCTTTATATCAGTATTGTAATGATTTATTTTTTCGGCACCAATATCGTTATGCCCGTGCTGTTTCTGCAGATGGGAGTAAAAAAAATCAGTCTGGTACTGGAGAAACTGCTTGGCGGCGACCGCAGCGTTTCCGCAAGCCTTTTAACCTACCATGACCTGGTAGAAAGCCGCGATGAAATTTTCATGCTTGACCGGGAAGTAAAAAACATGGTGGGTGTAATACGCGGCCTTATTCCCTATGTTTCTTTCGGAACTTTACGCCAGGCTAAAGACGAGGAAAGAAGCATTTCTTCCCGCCGGGATTTATGTTTTCTTTTTACCGATATGCGCGGATTTACCACTTTCTGTGAAGGGCTTTCTCCGCAGGAAGTCGTTAATGTTCTCAACACATATCTGAATCTGCAGAGTGAAATTATAATCAGAAACAGCGGCGATATTGATAAATTTATGGGTGATGCGGTCATGGCGGTGTTTGAGGGGCCCGATAAGGAAAAACATGCCTGCCGTGCCTGCCTGGAAATAAGAGCAGCCATGTTGAAAGAAAAAACCGAGCGTCTTTCCAAAAACCAGCATGTAATCGATATCGGCATCGGGATTAATTCCGGCGAAGCGACTTTCGGAAGCATAGGCGCCCAAAACCGCATGGATTTTACCTCCATCGGCGATAACGTTAATCTGGCATCCCGCCTGGAAGGCGCGACCAAAACCTATCATACCGGAAATCTTATTTCGGAAAGCACCTGGCTGCAGATAAAAGATTTTTTTCTCTGCCGGGAAATTGATTTAATGACCGTAAAGGGCAAAAGCCTGCCGGTACGTATTTATGAAGTACTCTGCGGTGAACAAAACAGCGGCGACTATGCTAAATTACGCGATGGCTTTGAAAAAGGACTTGCCTGTTACCGTAAACAGAAATGGGAGCAGGCGGAAAAAGCATTTACTCTGCTTTCTGAAAAACTTGGCGATGAAACATCCGGTGTTTTTCTTGAAAGAATCAGTATTTTTAAAAAATCGCCTCCTCCGGAAAAGTGGGACGGGGTTTTTGTCATGACGGTTAAATAATATATGAATCCCTGTTACTTAATTATTTTGTACTAAATTTTAGCGGCTATGNNTATGACGGTTTCCGATCATCTGTCCGCGCCCAAGAACTCATAGCCGCTTGTATTAATACAGCAGGCAGAATAAAATACAGCGCTGTTCTTAAAATATGGTCAATTACAACAATTTTGATGCAATAATTATCGGCGCCGGAATCGGAGGATTATTTGCAGCGGCCAAATGCGCCCGCGAAGGACTTAAAGTAATTGTTATTGAACAGCATTCAATTCCCGGCGGATATGCCGGTACTTTCCAGCGCCAGGATTTTACTTTTGAAATCGGTCTGCATGCACTTGACGGTTTTTTCCCGGTTAACAACCGCAGCGCCAATTTAAATATTTTCAGGGAATTGGGAATTTTTGATGCCGTTAAATTTATCAGATTGCCGGAATTTTACCGTCTGATTAAAGGCAAGCTTGATATTATTATTCCGGATGAACCGCTAAAAGCCTGTGAAATAATGAAGGCATATTTTCCCGGCGAAAAAAAGGCAATAAATACAATTTTTAATCTTTATGAAAAATTGCTGATTGAAATTCTTGCCTTTCCCAGAAAAAAAAGTAAAGTTCTGCAGGCTATTTTAAGCCTTCCCTTTAAATACCCGTTTATTATGAAAAACTTAAAAAAAACCGCAGGTGCCGTACTTGATAAATTAACCGATAATGACGATCTGAAATATGTTCTGGCAGCCAATACCGGCTATTATCATTTTAATCCCTATGAATATTCCATGCTGCATTTCGGCGGGGCGCAGGGCAGTTATTTTTTCGGCGGCTGTTCATTTATCCAGGGCGGTTCGCAAACACTGGTAAATTATCTGGTTGACTATATAAAAAACCGCAGCGGGGTTTTCCTTTTTAATAATACGGTTAAGCATATTCTGATTGATAAAAAAAGGGTTTGCGGAGCGGTCAGCTACAACAAGTGCAGTGACGAAAGAAAAACCTTTTTTGCGGAAAGAATTATTGCCAATGCATCCATACCGGAAGTAATCGATCAAATGCTTGATTTTAAAACTGCCGGCAAGCTTCGAAAACGCTATAATCCCTATCTTATCAGTCATTCGGCATTTGTGCTGTACCTGGGTCTGAAAAAAGATCTGGCTTCTTTAGGAAGCACCACCTATTCCACCTTTTTGCTTCCGGATGAAGCGGTTTTATTTAAAAAATTTTCCGAATATAATACCGTACCTGATTTCCGCCGCAGGCTTCTGGCCTTTGTTGATTACAGCCGCATTGATTCCCGGCTGGCTCCTCCGGGAAAAAGCACTGCAGTCTGCGCCCTGGTTGATAATATCATACACTGGGAAGGTCTTGGGAAAAAAGCCTATGAAGAAAAAAAAGAAAACAAATCGCAAATACTGCTTGATCGTCTGGAAACTTTTCTTCCCGGAATAAAAAATATTATTCAGGTGCGTACAGCGGCTACTCCGCTCACCATGCGGCGTTTTACCGGCAATCCGGAAGGCGCCATTTACGGTTATGCGCAAATTCCATCACAGGTAGGGCTTAACCGGCCGGAAAATTATTCGGGAATTCCGGGTTTGTATTTTGCCTCAGCCTGGTCCAAGCCGGGAGGAGGGTTTTCACCGGCAGCTAAATGCGGCTATAATGCTGCGCTTGACGCCATACAGATGAAAATACGAAATTAATTTTTTTCAGCCGTATGTATAAATATAATTAAATTTTTTATTTACCCAAGAAATAAATTCCCATCCTGCCCATGAATGAGAAAACAGAGCATAAACAGCATTATACGCATATTCTGCAGATAAAGCCTGCTCGCATCAAAAGGAAAAAATCGCACCCGGGACTTGCGTATTTTCTGAAAATCAGGTGCCGTACCGGTGGAAAAGATATTCTGTATATGATTCCAGCGATATTATATTGATATATAAACCGGTTTCCTGCGCTGCTTGCTTGCACATTTCAGATGAAATATCCTGCCGGTTTTTTGTTAATACTCTCAGGTAAAAAATTCCGCCTTTATCAAGAGCCAGGCAGCAATTTACAATTGTATCTTTTAAACCGGCACCGGCGATTTTACCGGCATCAAGACAGAATATGGCACTACATCTTTCCGGCTTGTAAACAGCCGGGTCCTTGCATATAAATGAAAAATTATCGTTTACCAGCCGGTTCAGGGCTGTTTCGGTTAATAATTCATTATTAATGTCAATCAGGGAAATTTTCCTGGCCGGAGATATACAGAAAAGCATCAGAGAGGCAAAACCGCGGGAGCTTCCAAGTTCTGTGATCTGCCCGCGTTCCGGCAGCAGTTCATTTAGTTTGGAATAGTTTTTTTCCCGGCGGCAGGAAAAATAAAAATTCAGTCTGACAGCCGGCCCGAAGGGAATAAGCGAACGCGCAACCAGCCGGCAGGCTTCGCGTGGAGAAATTTTCTGGGCAGCTTCGAGAAGATCGGCTCCGCCAATCAGCAGATCTGTCAGAAACGGGGCGGTAACAAAAGAATTTAAGAGTACTGCGCTGATACCTATCACAGCCGATACGCCTATGCTTTGTAAAGCCGGATGCCTGGCAAAAACAAGAGCACCGAAACCGAAAAGGGTGGTAGCGGCCGAAAGCAGTACGGATGCCCGGTAAGAAGGCCCGTGATCTATATCAAGAATCAGGCGTTCGCGTGCAGCCTGCACTATAAAAATACAATAATCGACACCCAGTCCGAAGATAAAGATTGAAACAATAATATTAAAAGGAGTAATGTAAATTTTTAAAAAACTCATAAAGCCCAGAGTCATAATCCAGCTTAAAACAATGGGAATAAAAGCCGCAAGTGCAGCCCGCAGAGTACCGAAAGAGATCAGCAGGATTATAAAAATAACTATGGCGCTGGCCAGGGCAATGGTAAAAAATTCCTGCTGCATGGCAGATATGAGCGTCTTCATAAATTCACGCTTGTTGACGGTAATAACTCCCGGGATATGCTCCATTTCCGCACCAAGGTCAAAATTCGTTCCGGGAACCGGCCTGACGGTGTTGAGGATCATAATACCGTTATTGGTGCTTATCCAGTTGCCGGGGAATATTTTTTGCGCCTCGGGAGAAAGAGAATTAATATCAAGCGGTCCGCTCCCGGAAGAAATAAACTCATAAAATGGTCTGAAAATATCAGCTGCCAGGCCGAGTTTACGGGACGAATTTTCCAGTATTCCCCTTACCGTATTCCGGCGCTGCGGCGTCCAGAAAGAAATCCAGCGGCTGGAATTTAACTGGGCGGTCTGCCGGGAATTCAGAACCGGAGCAATAGAAAAAAATTTTTCAATTTTATTTTCTGCCTGCAGTTTTAAAAGCGTATTGTAGATTTGATCATTGGCTGAAAGCGCATCTTCAAGATTATCTGCTGAAGCTGCCGTATTTATATTCTGCATGTCAAGGTGAAAAATTTCATTAAAAACTTTTTCGTTTTCGGTGTATTCCCGGGTCAGATAATTCATACCGGATAAATCCGACAGAAATTTTATTTTGGGAGCATAATAGACAGCGGCTCCGCCCAGAAGCGCAGTAAGCGCCAGAACCGGCAGATACTTTTCAAAATTACATGAAGAAATTTTCTGCAGCCAGACCGGCAGCGGCTGAGGCTGTTTGCGGGTGTCTATTATATGCGGAAGCACAATAAAAGTGGCGAGCATTGAAAAAAGAATACTGATACTGACAAAAATACCCATGTCAAAAAGAGCTTCAGAACGGACCAGCAGAAGGCATAAAAATGCGCATATGGTTGTCAGGGCGCTTGCGCTGACAGGGCCTGCCAAATCCCTGATCACCTGGCGCATATCGCGCCTGCTCTTGTAATGATTATAAAAATGCAGCGGATAATCCACCGTAATGCCTACAATAACAGAACCAAGTCCGACTGCCACAGCAGAGATATTATTCTTAAACAGAGTAAATAGCGCCATACTCGCGCTTATTCCAAAAAGCGGCGAAAAAAGAATAGCTGCCAGCACGGAAAATCTTCTGATACAGATAAAAATCAGTAAAATGATGAAAATGGTTGCGATACTTACGGTAAGGGATATATCTTTTTTTATCCTGTCGGCATTACAGACCGCAGCAGCAAGCATGCCGTGAAACCGGCAATTTACTCCGGGAAATGCCATTTTGGTTTTTTTTATGCCCTGTTCCAAGATGTTCAAAAGAGCTTTATTGCGGGCACTCTCCTGTGAAGGTATCAGGGAATTTACGAACATTACGCAATATTTTCGGTCTTTGGTAAAAAAATATCCATTATACATTTCGAGTTCAGCTCCGGCGGTAAGTCCGGAAAGTTTGCTGCCGGCGAGCCGTGAAAGCCCGATTGGATCGGAAATAAATATTTTCCGGAAAACAGCGCCGGCCGGGCTCAGCAGGGTACGAAAACCGGCCTTGACCGACTGCTCTATTTCCGACGGAGAACAATAACTTTCAAGAGATGACAGGTCTTTTTCATCAAGCAGAGCCGGCAGAACACTGCGTACCGCGGAAAAAAGTTCCAGGCCGGATTCGTCGGCTTCGGCCTGTACAGACTCCAGGTAATCAGAAGCGTTGGTGCGTAGATATAATTCAAGCGCAGAGGCAAATTCCGTACAGGCCTGCAGGTTTCCGGTATCAGAATTGATAAGAATAAAAATTTTTTCCGAAAAATGAAAGTTTTCCATTACCTGGCGCATGCGGGCAAGTTCCGGCTGATTTCCGGGAAGAATCTTCATGATGTTTTCTTCAAGTATCAGACGGGAGGTTATAAAAAGCAGGGAGGCAAAAAGGATACCGACAGCGGTAAAAAGAAATTTACGGCGGGGCAGAAAAAAATCGTAAAAAAACAGGGCAAGCTTTTTCATGCGTTTAAAACGAACGGCTGATTAATCCCTTGAATTTCATAAACTGTTCAGCGCCCTGCTGTATAGAAGCTGAAAT
>DNNS01000349.1 GCA_003497555.1 Spirochaetia bacterium | reverse complement strand
TACCCAGAAGCGGGGTTTTTGTTTTGTTTACCCAAGAAATAAATTCGCATCTATAAATTGCATAAAAGTTGAATGTTATTTATAATATATACATGCCGAAATCAATTTTCATCCGTTTGTTAGCAGTAATAATATTATTATACGGTTGTGCCGGAAAACAGCTTTGGGAATCCAAAACAAGATTTATTCCTGAAGACAAAAAAACAATATACGTCGGTATGATTTATAATGAAACATCCTGCATCGACTGCGAAAAAGAATTATTTGATGAACTGATCAATCATTTTAAATACCGCAGCGAACTGCAGCTTGCTCCTTCGGTTAAAATTTCCGATACTGTATTTAAAACCAGAATTATTGCCTATACCTATGAAATTATCGATTACTATGAAGATCAGAAAATCAATGAAAAAAACATCCGTATATATTTAAAAACCGAAATCAATATCCAGGATCAAGTCCAGAAAAAATATTATTTCCCTGAAGGCCGTATTATTGAAAGTTCAGCGGTATTTTTAAAAAATTCCTCTTTTGCAGAAAAAGAAGCGCGCAGCAGTCTTTATAAAGCCGTAACTGAAAATATTGAATCTCTGATAAAAACCGGCAATATGGCGACTTATTCAAAATACGGCTATGAAGATGTCCGCGGCAGAAAAAACGAAACTTTTTATATTAAAAATGCGGAAGAAATGCGCAGCATGAAGGAAGAAAACGCCAGGGAAAGCGAAATTATCAGGAAGAAAGATGAAAAAGGAAAATCCGAGTAAACATATCTTTTTTTTACTGGGGTTTGGTCTTTTTGCAGAAGATTTTATAACAGAAATAAAAAACCGCTATCTTGATCCTGAAATGAAAGATTTTAATTATTCCGTCTTTTTCCCTGCCGACAAGCGCGAACATGCAGCCGCGCTGGAAATGGAAGTCGGCACTCCTTCCCTGGGCGGCGGAAAAAAAATTATTGTAAAAAAAGGTTTAAGCGATATTCCGGAATCGGTTTTAAAAAACTGCCTTGCTAATTGTCCGCAGGAAACAATTCTGATCATTACCCATCACGAAACAAAAATCAGCCAGAAAATAAAAACCCTGACGGATAAAACTCCAGGCTGCGAATGCCGGACATTTTACCATCCGGACCTTAAAGCCGCCCGGCAATATATCGGCGGTTATTTAGAGAAACGCAGACTGACGGCAGATGCAGAAGCCCATACCATGCTGGCTGCTTATATGGTCTCGCACGGAGAAATTATTAAAGGCGAGTTGGAAAAGATCTGCCTGGCCGATCATGAAACAATCGGCGCGGACTATGTACGTTCCATTCTTCCCGAGGGAACATCTCCTGATTTTTTCAGTTTTACCGGGCACATCTTGACAAAAAACTGCCAGGCTGCCCTGGCGGCTGCGGCTGAGTTTTTTAAAATCGAAAAATCACCTGCCGGCGTGTGTGTATTTCTGNNGAAAAAATGTTGATGTACAATTCCCTGCGTCAAAACGGCCTAAGCGCCGGTGAAGCCATGACGCAATGCGGTGTTCCTAATCATTTCCGTGCCCGTGATGAATTTAAAAATTCTATTGAAAAATTCAAACCTGTGCATATCATGCGTTTTTTATCGCGCCTGTATGATTTTGATGTTGCAATGAGGAATAACGACGAATCTATTACCCAGCAGCTGTTTATAAAATTAATCATCAGTACCTGCGCATGAAAATGTACTGTTCTTTTATGGGCGCCGGATTTTTGGCCGCAGCGGCTGTTTTCACTATTTTTTCCTGCGGAGTTTCCAATCCTGCTGAAACCGATGTGAGCCTGCATCCGCCGGTTGTCTTTTCTTCCATACCGGGCGATCGTTCCATCCAGCTGGTTATTGAAGGCCAAAACCGGCATTCCGAATTTTCCGGCTATAACGTATATTTTGATTATACCGACAACCAGCAGACGATCGACGAAAAACTAATCGTTATTGACAGCTCCAGGGTGTCTGCCAAACCGACCGTTAAAATGCAGCCTTCTGAAAACATGCAGAAAACTACTTTGTTTTTATCCGAACAATTTGAATACTGCCTGAAAAACCAGAATTACAATACCGGAAAAAAAAATAAAATTATAATTGAAAACTGCGTAAAATATTATTTTACCGTACGCGCCTACAGTTTTATCAATGATCGCGAATCCGAACGCTCGGAAATTATTTTTGAAACTCCGCGTTATGAATATATAAACCAGACGGTAAAAAGCGGCACCGTATATACAAATCATGATTTTGTCTTCAGCTATTCAGCGGACAATTTTTTTTACGGATTCGGCGGTGTTCTTCTGCAGGATACCGGCTGGAAGGAAAATTGGTCGGATATCATCAATGCCCGTCCGGATGGTTATGTTTCCGGCCCGCTTCCGGCTCAAACCGGCCATCTTTATATGTTTTGCACAACCGGCAGCAATTACGGAAAATTATTCATTGACTCCATGAGCGGAAATACGGTATTCTTTAAATTAACCTATCAGACCAACGGCATGAGAATATGAGGGGTATCGGTTTTATTATAAACGCCGTATTGTTTGCCGTATCGTGTACTGCCAGCAAACCGCAGATAGCGCTTGAACCTTACCCGGAACCGGAGATCAGCAAGGCGGTATTTTCCAATAATTCAGCATGGATCACCATATCTTCCGTCATTTATGCTTCCGATTTTGCCGGTTATGATATTTTCCTGTCGGAAAACCCGGAACTCTCAAGCCTTATTTCCGCCGGAAATATTAACCCGATAACCAATTTACGCTATAAATATTATACGCTGCCGGTGGAAAAATCTCCGGGCGGACGTCATGAATCCGAATATTTCTTTGACAGTCTTTTAAACGGAAAAATCTATTATGTTTCCGTAAGGCCTGTCGGACTGAACGAGTTCTGGTCTGCAGCTGCCGATGCTTCACAGAAAATCTTTTTTTCCTCGTCCCAGCCTCTTCCCCTTTTTCCCCGCCCGGAAGGATCCTTCATTCTTAATAATTTCGGGAATACAACTACCAACGCCGGACTTGATATTGTGAGCAATGCCGTCTGTACGGCCACTGTCCACTCCAATATAAGTTTAATTACCAACAGTGTGTTTTTCCGGGTATCCATGATAGAGAGCAATTGCACCCCTGTTCTGCAGCCCGGGTCTGAAGCAAGCTCCCTGCAGGATCTGGGATATGCGGAAAATCTGAATTCTATTCAGGCTTTACCCGGCAGCGGCTACATGGACAGAACCCGGAAAATTCCGGTATATAAAAATCATCTTTATGCGGTAAAAGACGGAAACAGTTACTACAAACTTTTTATTATTGATGTTTCATCGGCGCCCGCGTCAGAGGCCGCGCCTGTTTCCATCAGCGGGCGCTGGGCCCTGCAGATTATTGCCGGTACTAATATATTTTAAGGCGGATTTTATGAATGAAAAAAAGAAAAAAATAGCAGCATATTCGGCCGTTTCGCTTATTATTGCCGGTATTTTATTTTATATTTATTTTTTTTACCGGGCTTATCTTTTTGCGTTTTTAATCTGCACCGGTATGGGTATTATTACCAGTCTGGCAGCATATTATCTGTTTAAAAGGCGTTTTTTGGGCGGATTGCGCGGAGCAATGATTATTGCGGTTATCGGCGCTGTTACCGGAGCCTTTTC
>DNNS01000608.1 GCA_003497555.1 Spirochaetia bacterium | reverse complement strand
AAATTTATTTTTGTTCTGCCAGCGCTTTATCTGCAGCTTTTGCAGCATCAGCACATGCCTGTTCAAATGTTTTTTCACCTGCAATTGCAAAATTTATTTCCGTATTAAGTATATTCTGCACTTCTCTCGATATACCCTTTGGCCAGGTGCGTGAATTTTTTACATATTTTATAAACTTTCTGTTCACTTCGGGCATTTTATATGAGTGAATAAACGCATCTGATAATAGACCACTTCCGGTAACCGGCATATCGGCCGAAAGCGGCATGGCAGCTTGAGCAGGTTCACTCATAATATACATTATAAATTTCCAGGCAGCCTTTTTATTTTTAGTGTAACGAGAAATACCGGCAAATATCGCATTATTAACCGTTGTTTTGTTTTTACCTATGGGAAGCGTGGTAATGTCCCATGAAAAACCCTTCTGTGCTGCCAATGTTTTTATTTCATAATGGCCCCCCGGAAGCATTGCGATGCGGCCTGACATAAACATATCTCCTGATGATTCACCCGTTGTTTGCACTGCTCCCACTACGGGGACCGGCGCTGCCTTATGGGTAAAATAAAGAGAATAATATTTTTTTAAATCCTGTACGATTACTGGATTATTAATCGTAACCTTGCTACCGGACGCATCCATAACAGTTAAATCGTTTTGCCAGGTTACATAGTACAGAGCAGACTAGATTGGCAATATAATGGTGCCGTATTGCCCCACCGGTTCTCCCCTTGAAGCCGGGAGCGTGAGTTTTTTAGCGCACCGCAGGTAATCGTCCCAAGACCATGAATCATTCGGAAAAGGAATTCCGGCTTTTCTGAACAAATCAGTATTATAAAAAAGAGCATACACATTTTGCCAGATCGGTAGAGCATAATATTCATTGTCACGGTAGCAAATATCAAGCAGTGAGCCGGGTACAACTTTACAAATAATATTAGAAAACGTATCAGGATTGTCAAAATGAGAGAGGGGTTCAAGAATGTTTTTTCTATAAAATTCATTAAGCATCGTTCCCGACATCCAAAAAATATCCGGCGATGCTCCGCTGGCTATCATATTAAGTATTTTTGTATCATACTGTCCCCAGCCCGATTCTATTATTTTTAAAGCAATTTCCGGGTGAGTTTTTTTAAAACTGGAAATNNTTTTTTTTGCCAGAGCAGCTGATTATAACGGCCAGTGCAATCATTATTATACAGATTGAAAATATGCTGTGCGTATGCTTTCTGTGCGGTTCGGTTAAATCTGGCAGTTTTTTTTGTCCATTGCCAAGTACTTTCTTATTCATAGCGTTCTCCTATTTATTTAATTCAATTACTGTCATCGAGTGTGGCGGAAATGTATATTGAAATCTGTCTGGTTGTTTTACCTTTGGCATATCATACGATTTTTCCGAAACATCATCAATAGACCCAAGCGAGCTGCCGGTAACAACCCAGGCCTTGCCGTTTTTCCATAAAAAATCAGTATTTATGTCTACCTGCGCTGCTTCCTTATGGTGTTTATTAAATACTGTCAAATATAACGTATTGTTATCAGCTGAAATACTGCCCAGCCCGGTGAGTGCCCGATACGCAGGAAATGTTGTTTTTCTCCAGACCTCTATCTTGAGGTTTCTGATCTCAACACTGCCCGATAGCGGGTTGCTGCCGGGTTCTATTCTGGCGACAACTTCAATACCTGGCGCATCACTGAGGGTAAGGAAACGTTCCTGAAAAGAAGTCCATTCCTTGTATTTAAATAGTTGCTCGCTCATGATTATGGCTGAATGAGTTTTATCCCAGCCTCGCGCATCATTTACCCCGATGGCTATCTCTGCATCATCACTTTCAGTTTCCAGAACGCAGCGGGCTTGATATTTTATTACATAATCAGCACCTTCGTGTATCCCTTCCGGTATCTTGACTGTGCAAATTTTAGGGTAGGTTTTTTTTGTAATATTATTTATTTTAATAATATAGGTGCCGTTATTGTTTAAAAAAGCGGTATAACCGGATTCATTATCATCAGCAGGCATATACGTTTTCGTACAATCAGCGATATGAAGACTACTGACTACCAATGAATTTCCGGATGATTGAAATACATCTTGTACCCCCTCAAAACCGATGCCGGGGGACGCCACAAAACACTGGACAAGGGTTTCTCCGGTATGCTGAGCCCACAAACGGAAAAGGTAATAAGCGGGATTAAGCTGTACAGTATCGCCTTTTTTTTGTACGGCTCCCCACCATCCGCCGGCTAAGGTGTAATACTGGGCGAGCAGTATTCTTAATTCTTTTTTCTCCATGATGCGTACAAAATCAGCGCAGAATAAAGCAGCTCCCAGAGAAAATCGATAAGGCTTGTTATCTGGCCCGGGTTTTGAAAAATGCACATTGTATTCTGTAACAGCAATTGGGAGCTTGCGATCTGTGTATTTCTCAATGAGATCGCGTAGTTCAATTATTTTTTGTTCCCACTGTTCTCCGGCAGCCATACAGGCCCGCATAATCTGTTCCTCAGGTAATTTCTCGCAATTATTCAGGGGATAATAGTGGATGGTAACAAAATCCGTCAAAGCGCCAAGCCCTGCCAATACTTTTATGTTCCAGTCACAATCCGCTTCTCTAAAATGCCGTGTTATAATACCAAGTTTTATGTTCGGATCCCTTTTTTTACAGGCGATAATAAGGCTCCTGGCATAATCTATATATTCTTCTGCTGTGAGTTTGCGATGGGGCATTGTTACATAATGGTTACCGCTATAGGTTTCATTGCCTATCTCAAGCCAGATCAAATCATGGGGAGCAGAAAATCCGTGCGCTTTCCGCAGCTCTGCAAGACGGCTTTTACCATCCGCGAGCGCATTACAGTACTCAATCATTTCCGCATTGTAATCTGCAGTTCCTGTATAGCAGGAAATTGAAAATAAGGGCTCCGCATTAATAAGCTTTGCGTACAATAAAAACTCATTAAGACCAAACAAAATATCACCACGTTCGCCAGGCATTCCAATATATTTTTTCCAGTTATATCCCGCCGTTACCCAGCCGCCCGGATATCTTAGATTTGCTGGTTTAAGCGCTTTAAGAAAAGGTGTAGTTAGTGAATCTCCAGTTGCATCTTCGGGAGACCATATTCCAGAACCTGTTCTAATTTTGTCAAGCTGCAGTTTTTGTCCTTTTTTATTGCTGGTATCGGCGGTGCAGTCAAGGTTATAGCCCAAAACATGTCTATTTACCTGGCCAATCCGATTTTGCGAATTTACGGTTATTACTGCTTTGAATGGTGAGCAATAAAAAATAGAAATACATAACACGTTACATACAAATAATACATTGGATAATTTAATGTACATAATGCTCCTCCATTTATTTTACATTATAATCGAAAAAATACATTTTGTCAATATATTTTGCAAAATATATTGACATGATGTTACAGTTACCGGCTGCCGGTATCAAGAAAAAGACAATTCTTTATATCGGAGAGAAAATAGAGTAAATAATCCCATAAACGGAGTAAAATAAATAATGAAAATCGAAGTACCGGCTAAAGTCCGGGAAAATTTTTAAATAATTTTTGTAATTACTCGGATTTTAAAGTTAATAATTAAAATTTAAAAAATTACACGAAGTTCACGAAGAAACACNNCTTGAAAAAACAAGATTTCTTAACTATTTGTGATATTCTCTTCGTGTAAAAATTGTAAAATCTGAGTGGATATTAATTTTTATCAGCAAGGAAACAGCATATAAAAAAGATTTAATGCTTCATCATCATCGATTGTAATATTAAATGTGTTTTCAATATCACAGAATGGATCTGTCTCTTCAATTATATCCGGCGGATTATTAGTTGGCCACATGCAGCACATATGTTTCGAATCGGAATTTTCTTTGTATCTTCGTCGATATTTATTATATATCCTATGCAGTATTTCATATGTGGTTTTATATGTATTGGTCATTCTAATAGTTTACTCTTTCTTTGTTCTAAAATTTTTACCTGGGCTTTTAGCTTTTTTATTTGTTTATTAATTTGCTGCAATTACAGCATCTTACAGGCGTATCCTGATTTTGTTCTGTCCGGTTTCAATTTGAACCCTGATGGTTTTACTTGTTCCTGCATGCCGCGCGGTAATATCGTACTCGCCAAGAAAACCCCGGAGAGCAAATATTCCCGATGCATCGGTGCTGCCGTTTGTTCTGGTCATCCATTCGCTGCGTACCAAATCAAGCCACGCCTGTCCTGCCGGTTTAATCTCCCAGTTTTTACGGTAAAGTGCCGCTGACGGCCGCCAGTGCTGCCTTTCCCAGAATCCCCACATCACAATTCCGCAGGTTGCAGGATGACTGAACCAGATAGTCATGAAATCACGCAGATAGGCAGCCTGTACTTCTTCGTTTTCAGTTGTAATATCAAACTCGGTCGCCTTGAGCCTGATTCCGAATTCGGCAAATTTTTCCAGACGGCTGAAAATTTGATCTATGGGAGTAAGAGTTGTTTCGCTGAAATGGCACATAAATCCCGCTCCGTGCAGAGGAACTCCTCTTTTTTTCAGATCAGCAATTACCGTATAGTACGCTTCAAGACTTCCGCCGTCAGTCATAACATTGCCTTCATTGACATACAGCAGCGCTTCCGGCATTATGGCAGCTGCCGCGGAAAAAAAATTTGCATAAATATCCGGTCCGTACAAATCGCTTATCCGTTTTCCGTTTTTTCCGAATTCCGCTACTATATGATTGACTGTATCCCATTCCGTAATACTGTTCCTGAGCGCTAACATTTTTTCGCGCATATGATCAAATAAAAATTCTTTTTGTTTTTCGGGGGAGGAAATTTGAAGGAGAGACTCATTGTATTTATTAAGCGGCGCCCAGGCCAGTGCGTGACCGCGGATGGAAATGTNNTCGCCGCTTTGCCGTCTTTCTATCCATGGGCTCATTTTAAGATCATTTTCAAAAACTATATGATTGTAATTATCAGTAACGATCCTCTGGTAATTGGAAAAATCGTCTGCCTGCAGTTTATGCTTCTGCGCCATGGGATCATCCGGAGCGCTGCCCAGCATAAAGGCGGTACAGGCGGACCCGAACTGATAGGAATGGCGCTGCATCTGCACTTCGACCTGTGCGCCGGAAACCGCGGTCTCGCCGTGCGTAACGGTTATTTCCATATCGGCTTTACGGTATTTATCAATTCTTTCCGCGGCCGGCTTGCGCCACGCTGCCTGATCTTCCATACCTTTGTATTTTATTGCAGTTGCACTTGCGGGCAAAATTTCCATGCTGATTTTTGTTCCGTAGTCAAGCAGTCTTATTCCGCCGGCTTCAATAATCTGCGGATCGTAACCGAAACGCAGATTCATTTGTGCGCTTCCGGCAGGATAATCCCCGGCAGAGCGAAAAGGGAAACAAAACTCCTGCCATTCCTTTCCGAACTCTGCAGTATAAAAAAACGATTTGGTATTGGGAGGTTTGGCAAGTTCGAAGACCAACCCGGCCCTTCCTGCGCCGTCTTCACTGGACGCTTTTACAGTCCTGAGCCATATTACCAACAGCAGAATATCATTTTTTTTAATCGGCTTCCGGGTTGTAAATTTTAACTGCATAAAGTAATCTTTTTTCGGTTTGATGCTGTTCTTGATAAGCAGCGACCTGGAAAAGGAATGTCCGGCAGCAGGAATAATATTTATTTCTGCATCGGGAATATGTTCTCCATTTTTCTGCAGTTTTTCCAGTTCCTGCAGCGGATCCGCGGCCAGAATATCTGTCCCGCCGGCCGGAATTTTTTGTTCCGTCTGCGGTATTATAAAGCGCACAGTAATAAGCAATAAATATATTATAAGTTTTATTTTCATATTGTCTCCTGAAATTTGAGTATTATTTTACCATTCTTTTTCGCATGCTTCAATAATTTCATTTATTGAACCTGTAGCCAGGCAGACACGCGTATCCGCTGCCCCGTAATAAAGCCAGAGAGTATCGGTTTTGAAATCAGCCAGGGCTCCGCAGGGAAACACTACATTACAGCAGGTGCCGATCGCCTCATACTGCATATCAGGTGCCAGCAGATAACTTCTGGTCCGGCCGATGACTTTCCACGGTTCATGTAAATCAAGGAGCATGGCGCCGATATAGTAATGTGAACCGTCAGCAGGTATCCTGACGCCATGAATAATAACCAGCCAGCCTCTATCGGTTTTAATCGGAGGCGTAGGCCCGATTTTAGTCGGTCCCCACGGCCAGAAGGCGGTCTGTACCGGACGGAATGATCCCCAGTGAATTAGATCAGGCGAGGAAGAAATCCAGATCGAACCGAAATTACCGGTTCCGGCTCCAGGACGATCGAGCTTGTAATATTTTCCTCCGATTTTTTCCGGGAATAAAGATGCGCCCCGGTTTCTGGGAAGCGTTATAATGTCAATATACTCATACGTTTTAAAATCAATGGTTTTCCCGAGTATGGTACAGGGCCCGTCAAATTGGTTGGTACCAACCGGAGTCAGAATGTACCAGGTATCGTCAATTTTTGTTACCCGGTTGTCAATGATATGCCTGCCGACAATATTCAGCGGGAAAATACCCGGATCAAGCTTTATAAATTGTTCACTTTCCACTGTAAAATGTACACCATCAGTGCTTCGGGCGATTCTGGTTTCGCCCATACGATTTTCATCGCCGCTTTTTCCGAAAAATACCATGGAAACCAGCAGCAGCTTATGGCCGTTATATTCAACCGGGCTGGGATTGAATATCTGCATGCAGCCGGGAATATCATCAGGTCTGATAACAGGGTTTTCCGGATGTCTCTTTAAAATCATTCGAGGATCAAGTTGTTTTTTCATATTTTTCTCCTTAATAAATTTTCCATGACAGATGTTATATTACAGTTCTATGCAGAATGCATAACATTGTTATTCTGATGTAAAATATTCTTCCCGAAAATCATCAAGGCATTTCTGATAGCGTTTCTGATACAATTTCAGTACAGGTATCACCTGTTTTTCTTTCAGAATTGCATGACTAACTTCGTTGTTCAATTCACGCATGCCCTGGATTTCCGCCTGGTAAAACGGACGTACTGTAATATATGAAATGGCATCCAGAAAAATTTTTTTCCCGGGAGGCATTGGGTAGTTTTTTAAGTATGCATCGGTAATATCCTGTCGGGGATAGATTGGCAGATCAATACCCCGGCTCACAAATTTTTTTGCTCCTTCATATCCGCCGATCGTTTTCATGAGTTCCCATGCAGCATCAGGGTACTTGGTATAGGCGCTCATTATCCAGCAATGCGAATAAAAATCACAGATGCGTTCTCCCTGTGCATTCCTGGGCACTGGGGCACAGTCCCAGTTAAATTTAGCTGCGATTTCCCGTGCGTATACCGCCTGCTGGTACGCAGGTTTGATATCCATGGCTATTTTCTGCGACATGAAAAGATCAGGTACCGAGGTATCCTGCAGATCCTGGGGCGAAGGGCATACTTTGTCTTGCAGGAAAGCGCGATCGTATATATATTGCGCTTTTTGCATTACCTCCGGATCATCAACCAGCATCTTTTTGCGTTCCTGGTTAACTGGGAACAGGCAGGAAACAGGCATGGTGTAACCCGAACCGATAAAATAAGATGCCAGGGGGTTTCCGCCAAGTCCGTATATTTTTTCTCCTTTTCCGGCGGCTATCCCGGTTATTTTTTTGGCAGCGGAAAAACACATTTCCCAGGTAAAATTGTCATCCGGAACCGGCAGGCCGTAATGATTAAACATGTCTTGGTTGTAAAATATTCCCGAAGTCTGGCAGCCTTTGGGAAAGACCATAATCTTGCCGTCGATTTCCATTAACTGACGAATACGGGGATAAAAATCATTAAGTGAAATATCACTGTTGTTCAGGAAAAATTCAGTGAGATCATGTATCACGCCTTTTTTATAAAACTGGTACACATAGGCCGGCGAAAGTTCGAATAAATCGATCTGTTCGCCGGAACCGATCATGGAAAGTATTTTTCCCCAATTCTGGCGGTTCATTTCGCTAACCTGTACTGTATACGCCGGGTGTTCTTTTTCAAACCTCGAAACAAGATTTCTAATTACTGATTTGTTGGGGTCTGTAGCATTTGACCACGCCATATACAGTACAAGTTTTGTTTTTGTGTCTTTTTTCCGCACACAGTCTGTTATTCCAAAAATTGTAAATAAGATTGTTAGAGACAGTAAAATCGTTTTATTTTTTTTCATGATGACTCCCTGGAAAA
>DNNS01000113.1:181-4842 GCA_003497555.1 Spirochaetia bacterium | reverse complement strand
TTTTTTTAATTTTTTCTTTGACTTATCAAAAAATAATGCATGGATATATTTTTAAAAAACCGGTAACAATAATTCATAATCAGCAAATAATATTACTCAAAAGCATTACGTTTTTTGATATTTATTTAAAAGAAAATATTGTAGTACAATCTAATTTTAAAATTTTAAAAAATGACAACATCGCAACAGATCCTAAGGAAAAATTTACTTTTGGAAGATTGGGAGCAATTCGATCCTTATATAGTAAGGGTGTCTTACAATTTAATATGGAAATTAATACTTTAAACGAGATTCAAATAAATGAAATCTTAAATAAATTAAATTTTAAAATATCTAATGCAGCATTTTCAGGATGGCTTATAATTGAGTATATAGATTTTAATAATAATCAATGTATTTATCTATTGTCAAGGTATTCTACAGGTATTAATGATAGAATAAAAATAGTAGAAACGATATTTAGAATAAATAGCCATAAGGAATGTTTTGAAAATATTATTTCGAAAAAAATATTTTTTTTTACTGGAACATTAATGGGGATTACATGGAATACTTTATTTTTAATTTTTTTATTTTGCCATTTTTCGATTATAGCAATTTCTAAAATTTTATCTAANNGCTATTTTCGGCTGAACAGATACAATTTATAAAATTTTATCTAATCTTCGGAAATTAAAAGGAAAAAAAAATAAGGACTTGCGTTCGTAGCTGTTACCCACTTAATGTGTACCACGAGGCTATATAGTAGATGAAGGAGGCCCTTCAAAATCGACTTACAGGTCAAGAGGTTTTAAATCACCATAAAGTTGCTCGAATTAAGAGTTTGGGTAAACAAGCGTTTATGGAAAAGTAATGACGAGATCATTACAGATGGAAAGCAAGGAGACAAACGGAAGTGAACCATTGACGAGGTGTCGAAAGTAACCTGAAGATTACGTCAAAACCAGATGGCATTATGAGGTCTGACCCGAGAAAATTATGATGATAACCAAGGAACTATAAGGATTGAAAATCCAACATATTCTTTAGACTATGAGTCGATTGATGATATCTGGGAAGAAATAGAATATTGCGGATATATCGGTTGTATGGAAGATATAAATGACGAAATAGATTTTTGTGGCTATCCTGGATGTACCGATGATTTATATGAAAATCCTGATGATGATTGGGACGATGATAATTCATCAAATTCCGATCCAACATACTTATTTGTTGCCCATGGATTATTCTGATAATGTGCTGCATGAAAATAATAATTTTTTGTTTACTGTTTGTTGGATTAATTAAAAGCGAAAACGTGCCTTTCTCGCTATTAGATGCATATAATTGTGATTTATATCTCTATTATATTAATCCTAATAAAAAAACTCGGTTCCCAATTAAAAGAGATTTTATAATAACCCACTATGATGTAAAATTAATAATTAAAGATGTTTCTTTGTTAAAAATTAAATTGTTAATTTTACATAAAATTGAAACTATTGTAAGAGAACAGCCTAAAACTCAAATACCATATGAAAATTTACGTTTTTTAGTTCAATTTTATTCTAATAATACCTTGATTAATGATTGGCTCGCTATTAATTGCGATGGAACAGCGGTATTATATGATAATTCTACACATAAAATTACTAACGATATTAATGAATTATTAACAAATCTATTTTGCTTTGAAATAAAGTTCGCTGAATAACTATGATGATTCCGGCAATTTTCATATAACAGTAAAGGAGCGCTTACCGAAACTCATGGTTTTGAGCAGGAAGAAACGCAGTATGAATACGACAGCATGGGCAGGCTTGTCAAAACCATTGATGAAAACGGATTTATATCAGAAGAAATTTTTACCGATGGACTGCATACAAAAAGTATTGATAAAAATAACCGGCAGATAGAATTTGCTTATGACGGTTACCGCCGGTTAAAAAGCGTAACCGAGCCGGACGGATATTCTGTACGTTACGAATATGATAACGCCGGGCGCAGAAGCGCGGTCATTAACAAGAACAGCAATGCCAGAAACTATGAGTACACAGGCCGCGGCAATGTAAGCGCAATAAAAAATCCGTCAGGCAGCGCAACACATTATGAATATGACGGCAATGGAAATCTGCTTAAAAAAATCGATGCTGACACAAACGTTACTGAATACAGTTATAATGCGCTTAACAAAATAGCTCAGATCAGATATAATGGAACAGTGAAAGCAGTTTATGCATATAACAAAAACGGCCAGCCTGTGAGCATTATCGGAGAAAATACCGGCATCAGGCGCGAATACAATAATATGAACAGGCTTTCAGTCGAATCAAATGCGCTTACCGGTCATTTTTTGCGCTTTGATTATGACAATCTGGGGCGTAGAATTAAACGAACGGATCACTTAGGCAGAATAACACAGTACAGTTATGACAGCGAGTCGCGGCTCACGGCCATAACTTCTCCCGATAACAAGACAGTAAGTTTTCTGTACGATAAACGCGGTAGGCGCACGAAGCGAATTAACCCGAACGGAACTTACGCGGAATATAATTACAGCGGAAGCAGGCTTGCCGGAATTACGCATAAAAAATCTTCCGGAACCGTATTTTTATCATACAGCTATACGTATGACAATGCGGGAAATATTATAAAAATCACCGGCGCGGATGAAACGAAGAATTACAGTTATGACCAGACCTACCGGCTTATCAGGGCTGATTATGTAAGCGCAAGCGGAACAACAAATCTGATTGAAGAGTTCAGCTACGACCCTGCCGGTAACATGATTGAGTATAAAAAGAACGGTGTTGTAACTGTTATGCAATATGATGCTGATGATAAACTGGTGAGTGATACCGAGTTTAATTACGCGTATGATTTGGCAGGAAAATTACGGCAGAAAATACGCAAATCTGACAATACGGTTTCAGAAGCTCATGACTACGGATGGGATAACAGAACCGCTAAAATCTCCGCTGAAAACAAGGTTTTTGAATATCAATACGATGTTCTGGGCCGCAGAATATCTAAAACTGAGAACAATATCGCGACATCTATACTCTTCGACGGCGACAATGCGTATCAGGAATACAATGCATCGGGCGAGAAGACAGCAGAGTATATGTTCAGTGAACGGATTGATGAGCCGCTTCTCATGACAAAGGGCGGGCAGGAATATACGTATCATCAGAATCATCTGGGTACGGTCATGGGACTTACCGGTGAAGACGAAAATCTAGTGAATGAGTATGAGTACACGGCTTATGGGATGGATCGAGGCTCTGCTGAAATTGTTGATCAGCTATATCAGTATACAGCCCGAGAAAAAATTGGGGACACGGGATTACATTATTATCGGTCGAGAGTAATAAGAAGCGGGAATGGGGCATTTACGAGAAGCGATGATACCATGGATGGGGTGAACTGGCGGGGGTATGTGAGGGGAAGGCCAATAAATTTTAGAGATCCAACTGGAAATGTAACTACCTGTGATTTTATTTGTGCGGCAATTACAGTGGTAACTGTCACGCCTGTATGTGGATTAGCTTGTTTGGCTACCGGCCCAGCTGCAGCAGCTTGTACAGTTTTTTGTGAGCTTTTTGTCGGTAGCGTTGTACAAGAAGATTGTACTACTTTTTGTGAAGAACATACTGACACACAGGATGATTCGGACGGTGGGCATGATGATGGTGGGGATGACGACGAATCACAATCTGATCCTACTTATATAGCAGCCACTAAGCACATGCTGAAATGATATTCAAGGTATTGGGTCTCAAATGTTAACAAGAAACGAGATTGTTAGTTACTTTCTAATGGCAATTTTTATTGCTACATTTTTTTATTTCTTATTTACAAAATTTTTAAAAAAAAGCAATATTAGCACGAGTAATGAGTGGTTATTCCAATTGCTTATTGCTGTAAACACACTATTGATTGGTAAAAGTATAAAAATTTATTTTTCTAATCTACCGATAAAAATTAAATATGAAAAAATAGGAGACTTTTCGTTCTTTATTTCATTCATTGTAATTGTTAGTTTTTTCGTTTGTGGTGTAATGAATTTTTATAAATTAATAAAAACAAATAAGAAAATTTAATTGTGCTTAAAATTTGGTCGGGAAATTACGGTAGAAAATATGCAAAACTGACAACACATAGGGGGGGATAGTGGAAGCGTATGATATTCTCATTCTTGGCTAACAGATTTAATAGATTTTATTCACAGTTTTTACAGGTGGCTTGTCTGTTTAACAGAATTCTTTTTGTTTTTGCCTCAGCGAACCCCTTTTTTATAGATGTTTGGTCCATTTTAATAGTACTAAAAGCATGAGCTACGCCAAATTCGCCGTGAACAATAGAACTTCATAAATGCAAGAGTTACGCCAAAGGAAAAATTATCAGCAGTACGGATAAAACCGGAAATAAGACAAGATATTTTTATGATGCGAGAAATCGCCTGGTGAAAACCTTGTTTGCCGATAATACATTTATTTCCAATGTGTATAATGCCGCCGGATTTCTGATAAATACTTTTGATCAAGCGGGAAACATGCGCAGTTTCAGTCACAACAACATGTACCGGATAACAAATGAAATTGATACGCTGGGAAACAACCGGCAATTTTCATATAACAGCAAAGGAGCGCTTAGCGAAACTCATGGTTTTGAGCAGG
>DNNS01000113.1:0-153 GCA_003497555.1 Spirochaetia bacterium | reverse complement strand
TGCCAGAAACTATGAGTACACAGCGCGGGGTTATGTAAGCGCAAGCGGAACAACGAATCTGATTGAAGAGTTCAGCTACGACCCTGCCGGTAACATGATTGAGTATAAAAAGAACGGCGCTGTAACTGTTATGCAATATGATGCTGATGATAA
>DNNS01000658.1 GCA_003497555.1 Spirochaetia bacterium | reverse complement strand
AAATTTTCCAGGGAGTCATCATGGATTACATGGCATTTACAAAACGAGGTTTACTAAACGCGGAGTTTTTTATTACCCGCATCTGCAACGGTAAAGCGGGAGAAACCATGATGATCGTAGGTGATGAAGGTACCCGTTCGGAGACCGACTTATTGAGTGTCTGCGCGAAAAAACTGGGACTGAAGCCTTTCGTAGTCGATGTTTCCGCTTACGGCATAAGCAGGTTTACCCCTGTTGATTTTGAACCGATCCCGGCCTTGAAAGCGGCGGCTCAGGCCTCGGATATCTGTGTCACCACCTGCCTGGGATTTGCCAAGATTCTCGGCAGTGCCAAAGAAATGGACGGCATACTCACCGGCCAGGCGCGCTGCTTTGCCTTGTGGGCGAGAAATATCTGGGAATGGGATTTTGACTTTGAAGAGATAATGGCCATGCGCCGGCGCACAGTGAAAATACGGGATTTGATCAAGAAAGCAAAAATCCTTCATTTCACGACCGCCAAGGGAACAGACCTTATCTGTAAAGTCGGAGAAAAAAATATGGCAGCGATTTACGAGGTTCTGGCTATTGTGCCTTTTTTTGGAGAAGTAGCCATCATCCCTAACAGCGGTACAGTTAACGGCGTAGCGGTTATTGACGGCGCGGCTACAGGCTATATTTCCGGCGGCGGAGTACGCCGTGACCAGTTCGGCCAGCGGGAGATCGGCATGGAACCGATCCGTCTGGAAATAAAGGACGGTAAAGTAGTCGATTATTCCGCTGCTCCTCTGCATAAGGCGCGGCTGGAAGAATTCCTGCATAAAACAGAAGTGCTGGCCGATCAGGTAGACGAAATCGGCATTGTCACCACGACCGCGGACATCAGTGATGAATACCAGTGGCGCATGTGGGACGACGGTTCGCATCATTCCAGGAGTTTTCATATAGCCCTGGGGAATAACACCAGTGAACGAAAAGAGATCATACATGCCAAAGCTCACTGTGATTTTGATATTCACGATCCGGTAATTGAGCTGGATGGACATGTTATTTATCGCGATGGTCGATTTGATGACGAATGGATTGACAATCATGCTTGATAAATTTACTATTGCTTTTTTCTATAAAAAGCAAAATGAATCATCTGATATAATATTATTATTAAAAAATATGGCGCTGTTATATTTTTACAAAACAGAGTACTGCCAACAGACTCTGAAAAAATTAAAATTAATTTAAAAGGATAAAAATTATGAAAATTTTAAAAAAAATCATTACGGTATTTATTTTATTATTTAATTATTTCGGGTTTTCAGAAACAGAAGACACCGGTTCTTTTTCATTTTCAGGAGAAGATGCCATGCATGGATGGAGTGTAACCAAGGGGGCTGCAGTAAAGTGTACAGAAGATTTTCTTGAAATTCAGGCTTCTGACTGGGATTCAAAAATATTTCGCAGCCTGGAACTGGCTGCCGGAAAATATAATCTTTCCGCTACCGGATCGGGCAAATTACAGGTAAAAATCATCAGCGACACCTGGAAAGCGCTGTTCAAGCTTGATTTGCACGGTGATGATTTTAAAACCGGCAGTCTTGACTTTGATTTTACCGGCGGTAAAATATATCTTGCTATCCAGGTAGACGGCAACGCCGCGCAGGCCAGAATAAAACAGGTCAGTATCAGCGCCGCCGCTGATATGGAAAAAAATAAACCGGCTGCTGTTGAAAATGCTGCGCCCAAAGATACCACGACGAAACAATTTCCGTCTTTAGCTCCCTCCCCCGCTATCGTCCGGGGATTCATGTCCTGCGGCGCCGCTGGATTGACAAATAGTAATTATTTTTCAGACGCTAAAAAATTCGGCGCTAATGTAATACGTCTGCAGGTCTTCCCGGCGAAAAGAGCTAAATTATTGAATTTAGATTTTTCCACAGCCCTGCCGGGTTTTTTAGATGAATTAGTAACAAATGTGCTGCTGGCTAAAAAAGCGGATATAAAAGTTGTGATTGATTTACACGATACGGTATATACTGATATTTCAAAAGATGAACAATGGAAAACTGCTGATTTTGAAAACAGATTATGCAGTTTCTGGTCAGAAACTGCAAAAAAGCTTTTACCTTATAAAGACACAATCTGGGGCTATGATCTGTTAAATGAACCGCTGAACAGAAGCGAGCTCCCGCAGGCTCCGAAAGATTGGAGGATGATTGCAATAAATGTTATGAAAGCTATAAGAAAAATTGACAGTGAAACATGGATAATATTTGAACCCGGGCCCGGCGGCAGATGGATGATATACGAAGATATTCCGGGAACCAGATCTTCCGAAATGCAGGAATTAGTACCGCTTCCGGATCCCCGTATTATTTACAGCTGCCATTTTTATCATCCTAAAGAATTTACCCATCAGGGAGTGGCTGAAATAAAAAATACCGATCTGCTGGAAGCCATGAGTAAAATCAATGTTAAATATCCATCAAAAATCAATAATGTAGAATGGAATAAAGACCGGCTTGAAGTATCGCTGAAACCGGTAATTGATTTCCAGAAAAAATGGAAAGTTCCGGTTTATATCGGTGAATTCAGCGTAATCAGATGGGCTCCTAAGGAGGATGCAGTTTTATGGATCAAGNNATTGAGCATGATGAGAAATTCTGGATTAAATCAATGCCAGCGCCTGAACCGGTAGCTTATGAAACCGAACGGGCAAAAGTGATAAAACAGGCTTTTCTTAAAAACTGGAAATAAATAATGAAAATTATTAAAAACCGCTATTTCGGTTACCGTTCTTTTAATCTGGAACCGGAAACAATGAAAAAAATCAGAAAAATAGGCGTAGATACCTTTACATTTATGGTTTCCAATAACAACAATTTCATGGGTGAACCGTATACAAAATCCCAGCCGACCTGGATATGGGAAAGAACCTACAATTTCTCCCTCCTTGACAAAAACGTACAGGATATTATCGAATCAGTACCTGATGCCAAACTGATCTGTTTTATAGATCTAAATCCTCCGGCCTGGTGGCAAAGGCGGGGAATCCGCGGCACAAGATTTGATACTTTTTTGGAATTGGGAAGGGTTGCATCTCTGGAAGATTGGCGGGAGGATATAGTTCATTATTTACAGGCTCTTATTGCTCATGTCAATAAAACTCACCCGCACAGAATAATTGCCTATTGCCTGGGAGGCGGACAAACAACCGAGTGGTTCGATACTTCCTGCGGCGCAGAGAGCATCACCCGCTTGCACGCCTTTCAGCAGTATATGCAGAAAAAAGGCGAGGCAATTCCCCAAGATATACCTGCTTTTTCCGAGCGGTACGAAGGCAGTGAGGAATGGGATTTACTGGAAAATCATAATAGTAAAAATGATCCGCACCGTGAATACTGGGGTCTGATCAATAAACCGGCCGGGCTGCTGCGCACACCGCAAAAAAATAGTTTGGCCCTCGACTATTGGCGGTTTAACAGCCAGCAGGTTGCCGATGCAGTCGAGCTGTTCATTAAAAAAGCCAAAGAAGTCATGACCGGCAACACAGAACTCGGAATTTGTTTCGGGTATATGCTTGATCTGTGGCCGCTCTGTTACAGTTCCTGGGGGCATCTGGAATATGAACGTATTTTTAATCTGGCGGAACTTGATTTTGCGCTGGAGCCGATTTCCTATAAAGAACGGCACATGGGATCTGCTCCCTTTTCCATGATTCCCCTTGAAACATTACGCTCACGCGGAAAAAGAATTCTTAATTCCAATGATACCACCACCTTTACCAGCCGTTTCCCGCCTGCGCCGGGCACTAATGCGCCGGTTTCCATATGCGGACGAACTATTGAGTGGGATAATGAACAGGCGGTTAAAGCCGGTCTCAAACGTGATTTTGCCTATAATCTGATTCATCAATGCTCCTGCTGGCATTTCGATATGTGGGGCGGCTGGTATGACTCCGCAGCAGCTATTGAAACAATACAGGTATGCAAGAAAATCTGGGATACAGAATCGCACATTGAAGCACCTGCGGCAGCGGAAATTGTAATGGTAATTGATCCTGACAGCATGTATTATCTAAATGATGCCCGTGCTGACAGTATTGATTTCATTAATCCGATCCGCAAATCATTGATTACTTGCGGTACGCCGTATACAACTGCTTCCCTTGACGATTTAAACAAGATGGACTTATCACCGTTAAAACTATATATTTTGTGCAATGCATTTTCGCTAGATCAAAAGAAAATGACTATTTTAAGGGAAAAAGTTTTCAAGCCCGGTAATACTGTGCTATGGTTGTTTGCGCCGGGAATAATAAACAATGGGGTTTATGATGAAAAAAATGTATATTCAGTTTGCGGGACACATTTTAAAACACCGGGAATTAATACCGTGCAGATGGGCCAGTGGCGATCCTGCTATGTGTGCAGTCCCAATAACCTGAATGAGCAGGTAATGCGGCAGATTGCTCATGAAGCCGGCTGCCACTGCTATAGTGAACAGCCGCTGCCGGTTTTTGCAAACGAACGGCTGCTGGCTGTGCATACCGGAAAAAGCGGCAAATTTTTTATTAATCTCAAAAAAAACCATACAAAAATTACAGAATTATTCAACGGTGTTGAAAATCAGAATATCAATCGTATTGAAATAAAAACAACCGGAGCAGATACCTTTCTTTTCCGTCTGAACTAATATTAATTGACTTTTGCCGGGCCGGATGATTCTCTTATCATCAATTCCGTACCCAGTTCAATTTTCTGGATTATATTTTTTTCTTCAAAAAGCATTTCTATAATTTTTTTTCCGGCAATTTCTCCTATTTCTTCCGCCGGAACCCGTATGGTTGTAAGAGACGGTGATGATTTTTCTGCATCCGGAATATCATCAATACCGACAACACTTATATCATCCGGAATTTTTAAATTATTATCTTCTAACGCCTTCAT
>DNNS01000371.1 GCA_003497555.1 Spirochaetia bacterium | reverse complement strand
CGCCAGCGGCCCGCCGTCAGGATCAAGCCCGTTCTGATCTTTATTTTCGGTAACAGTGTTAAACGCCAGACCTTCCGGGCTTTTATTAAATACGGCAGTATAAAAAAGACAAGCAGTAAGATAAGCGCAGTACTGATTAGGGTGAAAGTCATTAACATATCTGAACTTTAAATCTGTGCCCTGTTTTTGAATATTGTAAAGAGCCAGGCCTACCGGCACCACTACGGTATTTAATTTTTTCTGGAGCTGGGCAGCAATTTTCAGATCAGCAAATACTTTTTCGCTTTCTATGGGCGAAGTAACGCTTTTCTGGTTCATGGCATAAGGCGCTGTAATATATAAAATAACTTTGGTTTTTTGAGCGGCAGCCAGGCTGGCTAGTTTTACAGCATAAGAAAAATAACCGGTATTTTCTTTATTGGTTATATCCTGCCAGCTTTGTAAAACCACATAATCCCACGGCTGGAGAGAAATTTTTTTCTTTGCGATCCAGCTTTCATGCGCTTTTACAGCGCCGGTAATATTTTTTTTAACAGTCTCCCAGTCATATTCCGCTTTACCCAGCTCTTTCCAGAAATTTTTATAAAATTCGGGAGAATCTTTTTCCTGCAGCAGCGCCTGCATTTTTCTGATGCGTTCTTTAATTTCATCTTCGCTGATAACAGCCAGTTCGAGCAGACTGTGGCTGAAATAAAGTTCGGAATGAGCAAAAAGAGTCTGTCCGCCGTAAGTTACTTTTTCTGCGTTTACCTTGAGATTTTTTTGACCTTCTTCTGCTATGGTTTTAAACAGTAAAGAAAGATTATGTCTTTGCGTAAAACTATTGCCGATAAAAAATATGTTCATAACGGTTTCTCCTGCAGGAAATGCGGTTTGACATATTGCCGATGCCAGTATGGATGCTCTAAGTAATTTATTGGTCATGCTGCTCTCTATTTATAATTATTACGGGATAACTCATCCCGCTTGAGCTAATATATCATATTTTATTTTTAATACAATATCGTGTCTTATAAATTTTTACTTTTAAAAAAATTAAAAGCGGGAATTTGTTAATAATAATATCCTAATTCACGCAAGAAACGACGGCTATCCCAGCCGGACAATGTCACAGCTTTGTGGCAAATTGGTGCTGTTTCTTGTTCAAAAAAGAATTTTTTATTGTTGCAAAAAAATAATTTTATATAGTAAAATAATCTTGAAATTACTCCTACTATGCCGTTTATCCCCCTTTTTGAAACTCATCCTGAACTTGCCAGTCAAGAAACACGATCAATAATCTTACTTGAAGAACAAAATGGCCTGTCGGCCGGCGCTTATGATTTTACTGAATTTTTTTGTGATGAATGTGATTGCCGCTTTGCCTATATTTATGTGATAGGCGGGGCTAAAAAGCCGGAAAGGCTTGCCGTGTTTACCTTTGGCTGGGAGTCTGCCTCTTTCTATAAAAAGCATTTTTCCTTCATAAACAATGAGCAGGCGTTAATGTTAAAAGGCCCGTCTTTGGCAGTTGGTCAACCCCAGTCTAAATACTCTGCAGAATTACTCAAATATTTTAAGGAAGTTACCGCTGATTCAAAATATGTTGATCGTATCAAACGTCATTATGATATCTTTCGCCGTGATCTTGCCGCTCAGCAGAAAAAAAATAAAAAAAATGTCCCGTATAATAAATCAGAACCTGCTATTAGCAGAAATGCTCCCTGTCCATGCGGCAGCGGGAAAAAATATAAAAAATGCTGCGCTAAATAACAGAGCATTGATCCGTGTATCGCTGTCAAGTTCCAAGTATTTCCTCAATACCTTCCTGCCAGGGAAGCGCCAGAACGTGCTTGTGTTTCTGACGGTACGGGTCACGCGAAAAACAGAAAAGTTCGGTGCCGGGAAGTTCGCGTTTGAAGCTTTCCAGGCTTTTAAACATTGACTCATCCGCCCGTTCACTTGATTTTATTTCTACCAGTGCGAGCGGCTTGCCCGGCCGTTCTATGACTAGGTCAACTTCTGCTCCGTCATGGGTCTGAAGGTAGAAAAATTTATAATCAAGTTCCCGGTATTCGCTGAGCCGTTTCAGCTCGAGGATGATAAAGTGTTCAAAAGCCGCGCCGTATGCCGAGATTTGCGGGAGCAAGGGCACTGTCAGAGTACATTCGAGCGCCTTTTTTATTCCGGTGTTAAACAGGTAAAACTTGGGATTGCGAAGCTGGCGTTTACGCAGTGAGCGGTGAAAAACAGGCAGAAAAATATCCATCTTGTAAATTTTGTGGGAATTCGTAAGCCCAAGCCATGATTTGTGATTTCCTGCCTGGTATTGTAAAATAAAGAAGGTTCAAAGTGTTACCTGAAATTATTTCACTGCCAAATCTGAATGTAATTTATTAATAATATCTGTCAATGGAAAAAGAAAAAGCCAGTTTAAAAAGTGAAATCAGCGGATTTATTCTTTTTTTCTGCGGTTTGGTAATTGCCCTTTCGTATATCAGTTTTAATTATCATTCTTCCCTGTTTTTTATAAAAAATCCTGCTCCTCCGTCCAATTTAATAGGATATGCCGGGAATGTCCTGGCGTCTGCAGGCTTTTATCTTTTCGGCATCGGCTGTTATTTTATTCCGGCAGTTTTATTTTTCATAGCTGTCAATATGATGCGCAGCCGAAAAATTCTGCCTCTGCTTAATCAGATCATATTAATAACGGCTATTTTCTTTTTTTCCGCTGTATGGCTTGATAATTTTTTTTACCATAAACCTGCGCGCGGTGATATTATTATCCATAAAGGCATGAAATTCGAGGTGCAGGGGTGTAAAAATTTAAAAATCAGCATTTTATACGGGGGGCAAAAAGCCTATATTCCCTGGAATAATGAAATAAAAATTTACAGTAAACGGCCTTTCCGGCTTACCGGTCTTTACCCGCGTTTTGTGCATAAAATATTTTTAAGCCTGGGCCGTACCGGTTCGTTGCTCACTGAAACCTTTCTCCTTATACTTTTTTTAACGGTCTTATTCAGATTTTCTCTTTATAATTTTTTTTCCGGAGCTAAGCTTTTTATTTTTAATTTTTTAAAAAATTTTTATTCTTGTATCTTATAAATCGAAAACCTTATAAATAAGTCTATCCACTGTATAGACATGCAAAATCAAATGTTCAAAGAGCAGATTAGGAGAAAGGTTGCAAGGTCTGGAAATGGCGGAGCTGTCTGGGTTCCAAAAGACTGGTTGGGGGAGGAAATAATAGTTACAAGACTAGAAACCCCAAAATTATCTCTGGAGGAAGAGCTGATAAATATCCTCTTGC
>DNNS01000318.1 GCA_003497555.1 Spirochaetia bacterium | reverse complement strand
CAGAGGTGGGTGGTTTTGGAATGTAGCATTCGGGAATTTGAACGGGAAAAGGCATATATTCGTCAAGAAAGATTATAACGAGCTCGGATTATGAAGATATAGGGAAAATTTTTGTTGTAAGATTGAATTTTGGTGTAGGATGGGGTATAATAAGTTATGCTGGCAGAAGGAAGTTCCTATTCATTCATTGAATTTCATTAAAAAATGAGATATAATTTTTACAGAATGTAAAAAATTTTTTTTATACAATTTTCAAGGAAATCGGTATTATAAAAAAAATATTATATATTTCCTGTAAACCAACGCTGCTGTTAACAATACCGAATCCGGTTTCATGGTTTCATGAGTTGGAAAACGGACTGATAGGTGAAATACAAAACAAGAATTTCTCCTGCGATTTTTTTAATATTCTGCAGAATGGGAAAGATGAATATTACAGAAAAATTTTTGACCAGGTTGATTTTCGGCAATATGCAGGTATTTTATATCTTGTGCCGTTCAGGCGCCAGATCGTATTAAAGCTTCTGCGTAAAAAAATAAAAGGTATTCCATCGGTAAGATTGCTGGAAACCTCGATCCTGCCCGATAATAATTGTGTTATGATCGATGATGAGAAATGTATGGAGCTCGCACTTGATCATGCCGCAGAACAGGGATATAAAAAAATCGGTTTTATTTCAGACGGGATTGCTCCATATAATATGCGCCGTTTGGATTTTTTTTATAAATTCTGTTATCAAAAAAAAATCAGTATTAATAACAAATCCGTTTCCGGATTATCTAAAAAAAAAAATTATTCTGGTTCCGATCCTTTGATAATGCAATTGTATAACGGCGAAAAAATAAAAGAAGAAAAAATCCGGAATTATTTTAATATATTTTTTTTAAATTATTTAAAGGCAAATAACTGCCTGGATGTATTATTATTCGATTCCAACATTGCACTTAAATATTTTTTATTATTTTATCGAAAATACTCTTCCCCGGCATCCCATGATATTGCAGTTATCAGCCTCAATAAAAATATTAAAACAACGGAAAAAAAAGGGCCGGTAATCAGCATGGCAGAAGAGAATGTCCATGTTACTTTTATTAATCATAATTTGAAAAAAATCGGCAAATTGGCGGTTGTCATGCTGCAGGAAATACTTGATGGCCAAAGACAGCTTCGTAATCAGATTGTTTTATTTAACCCCTATTTAATCATAAGAGAATCATCAGTAAAAAAAATAAAAAATGAAGTTATTGGTTTTAAATATCAAATAGTAAATTTCATCAACGATAAATATAAAAATATGGATTTAAGCAATGATATATGTAGTTTTTTTCAGATCTCCAGAAATTATTTTTTAAAAAAATTTAATAATATTTTTAATAAGGATTTTCGCTCCTATATAAATGAAATCAGGCTAGGTAATTCATTGGTATATCTGCGCGATACCAGAATTTCATTATTAAAAATTGCCTATGATGCAGGATTTAACAGCGCACGTACCTTTCAGAGGAATTTTTATAAATTTTATAAAGTCAGTCCGCAAAATTACCGTAAAAAACATCAGCAAGCATCCTGATTTGACCTAAAAAATATATCCTGATTTGACGTGAAAAAACATTATAAATTTTTTATAATTAAAATAGAAAATTATTTATGAGGTTAACCATGTGAAAATGATTACAAAAAACAAGCTGTTTATTCCTATTTTCTCGGCATGTTTAATAGCGAATTTATATTCCATGCCGTCATATAATGATGTACTTGTGGTGGTGAACACTCAGTCGGCGCGATCGATGGAAGTTGGCAGCTATTTTAAAACTGAACGGCAAATTCCTGAGGAAAATATCTGTACCATCAGCATTGATCCGACAGAAACAGTCTTAGACGGAATTCCCTGCATGAGCGAGGGCAACAGAAATTTAATTCTTTCGGCGGTTCAAAGCCATCTGTCAACATATAGTATGGCAGACAAGATTAATTATATTATGCTGACTATTGATATTCCGTATTTCTGTGCAGACACATTATCATCCGCGAGCCACGTGATATTTGATTACTGGCTGATGTATCAGCTATCTGACAGCGGTATTGATATCTATACAAAAAACCCATATTGCCTGCTTTTAAAAAACAATTATACTAATTCGGAAAGGACTTTTAAAAGAATAAAATACGGTTTTTATATTGTAGCGCGGCTTGATGGCCCGGGAATTTTGCATATTAAAAATATGATCAACAACACGGGAGCTGCTGCCTATGATTCTTACAAAAAAGGAATAAAATATGTGTGTAATGCAGAACCACTGTCTCAGCAAAAAAGTGAAATTCTTGCCAGGGCAAATATTAGTTATCTCTACGATCCAGACAATGATGGCATAACCACAGGAGAAAAAGACATAATGTTTTTATATCAGGATTATGTCGACAGGTACGCTCAAATTCAGACTATTCCTTTATATGATCGGCATTTTTCATTTTTACCCGGTGCACTCGCCTGCTGTTTCCGATCTTTTCCTGCGCGTATTCTCGAGAGTGAATTTGGAGGTGCCAGGGCGTTTGACCCCGCCCAAAACAGCTGGACAGATTTTCGAAAAACGGACGGCAGCGATTATAAATACCGAAATATTTCTTGTGTAGCAGTAGATGAAATAAATAATCTTCTCTGGTGCGCAACCGGAATTCCTCCCAAGCTGATGTCATGGTCAGCAGCGGAAAAACCTACACTTAGCGAAGAAAGATTTCGGGGGCAGGGGATTTTTGCCTATAATATCAGTACCGGGAATATCGTTCATGAATTTAATCCGCAGAATTCCGCTTTGCTGTGTTATAATGCCTACAAGCTGATAATTGATTCGGTCAACGGCAAGTTATGGATAGCAAGCTATGACGGCGTACAGTCTTATGACCTGCAGACGGGAGCATGGGAAACGATCAGTGCGCTCAGTGCAGAAGGAGCTGCAGTATCGGACATTTATCTTGATGAGTTTACCCATGACAGGCTTTATGCCGCTTTTGGCAGCAGAATGGAAAGCCCGACACAAATGATCCTGAACTCGGTTATACCTGATACCAGGTATAACATATTTGAATACAATATCAATACGCAAACCATTACCAAATTTCGTGTATGTGCGTCCAACGCAGACGGCGTGGGAATTCCGCAGATAGTAAAATCCGATATGAATACCATCTGGACCCTGTATAATCAGTATAGATTCCGTACCAAACTTTCAAAATTTGATATTGTATCAGGCACCATATTATATAATCTGGATCTTTCCAATATTGACGGCACTATTTATCATATACGCATGCAGGATATCGCCTTTCATACCAACAGGCTGGGAGAAAAAAGCATTTATCTAACACTGAAAAAGCAGTACGATACGCCCAATTATTTTATCAGGATCAAGGAGCTTTCAGCAGTCGACCATGAAATTTCAGTGAACTCCGGTGAATGGGATAAAAACAATTCAACATATTTATCGGAAATAAAATTTGATCCGGATAATCCGGATATAATTTATATTGCCTCAATGAGCGAAAGCGCCTCTTTCAACAAATTCTTCCGATCAACTGATGGTAAGGGCGGAGCCTGGTCTGTATATTCAGGAAATATAAATACTTCAAGAGCAATGTCAATAGACATTGCTATCAGCGGAAAAATATTTTTTGGAAACTTTTACAATAATCTACAGATAACTATATCCGATTTGATGCTTAACGGCGTCTGCGCTGTAGGCGGAGGCATGTCTCATGACGAGTATATATATAATCCGTTAATAATGTTAGCTCATGGAACGTTTCCGGTATCATCCCTGATCTCCGGATACTCGCTTTCACCATATTACAGCCATTTTTATTCATATTATCAGGCGCCGCCCCAGATGTTCATGATGATGGATGGGTATATGACCGCAGAATCCCGCTTTGGTATATTTCCGCAGTATCCCTGTACCGGTAACAACGGATACGAAGGTCATATGCTGGTAATGGAACCGAAATGCGCACCCTTTGCGCCCAGAGTTGATTTTGAAAAATACCAACCGGTTCTGAGTTCTCAAAACTTGATAAAAGTTTATCTTGTTTCGCCTGGGCTGTCTTCCAGCGAGAATTCATTTAACAGTAATTCCATTAATAGCAATACCGTGAAACTTTATGATAATAATTTTAATTATCAGGAAGCGCAAAGCATTGAATATAACTCTGCGGATAATTCGGTTGCCTACTGTCCAGTATCGCCGCTGGTTGCTTTAAAACAGTATACGCTTGTATTGCAATGCGGCGCAAACGGAATAAAAAACTCAAAAAATGCTGCACTTTTAAATACCAGACCAAATGAATTTTCTGATGAAATTAAATTGGAATATATTTATCCGGTTTTGGATGCCGCCCCGGTGGTAAGCGGTGCCCCGGCCAGCTGTATCACTAATTCATCATTTAACGTATCATTATCGGTGAATGAAGACTTTGGTTACTGGGCCACAAACAGCGGTGCCGGTACTGCGTCATATGTTCAGTTTAATACCGCTGGCGCCAGTGTGCCGATACAAATGGGAACCGGTAATATGACTAATATATTATATTGTTACGGAAAAGACGAAAACGGTAATACCAGCGCGACCAATTACAGTATCTATTTATATGACGGCCTGGCTCCGCAAATCACAATTTTGGGAATTACCAACAACCAAATTATTAATGGGAGTGTACAAATCACCATAGAAATTACTGATGATAATTCATTTATCAGTAATATACTGCTTGATGGATCTTTTGTTCCTTCAGTCTTTTTTACTCTCAGTACTGCTGGTTTCCATGTTCTGCAGGTTTCGGCTGCAGATCAAGCCGGGAATACTGCGCAGACAATTATTAATTTTTCTATCATCGACGATGCAATTGTTTACTACCGCTGCGAAAATGCCGGCATGTTTATACTTGATAGTTCGCTTAATGCGCTGCATGCCAGTAATTCCGGTGTTTCCTGTACAGCCGGCAGAGTGAGTAATGCGCTTCGTTTTAATGGTTCAGGTGCGCTGTTCATACCACCTAACAATCTGCTTGAGGGAACCAATTTCCTGCGCAGTATAAGTATGTTTTTCCGTTTGGACACTGCGTCTGCAGCTGATAAGGCCATATTGCTATATGAAGAAGGCGATACCAGCCGTGGTATGAATCTGTATATTATCAGTAATACACTATATGCCGGAGGATGGAATATTCCTGCAGCCGAGAGTTCCTGGGANNCTGGACGGCATAAATACGGTGCAGGCTGAAGCCTTCAAACTTTATTTAAATGGTGTACTGGTCGCATCGGGAAGTGGATCACAGTTGTGGCCGCATACCGGGACCTGTATAGGTTTTATAAATGGTGATACGCTTTTTCATGCCGGGTTCCCGGGAAGTGCAGATTACCTGAAAGGAGAAATTGATGAAGTGATGATCTATAATAAAGCTCTTTCCGGTAATGAAATATTCGCTCAATTTTTGGCCGCGGCCAATCTGGAACCTGTCATCAGTCTGCATGCTAATGTGCTTTCCGGTAAAGCGCCGCTGGCTGTACAATTCAGTGTCAGTGCGTTTGACGCAGATAGTATTCTGCCTGCAGCCAGATGGCATATTAATGATATTGAGACTATAAACGGTACAGATAATTTTAATTTTATATTTGCCAAAGCCGGCGTATACAATGTTGCCTGTTCGGTGCAGGATAACCGCGGAGCAAAAAAAAGCGCAGCTGTGGAAATCAATGTACAGGAAGCGATCAGCGTACCATGCGGATTGACTGCTAAAAATAATCAATCATCTATCAATATTTTCTGGAACGATATTTTCGGCGAAAACGTANNTTTATAGATACAACAATAGTACCGGGAACAAAATACTGGTATTGGGTACAGGCGTTTTCAGTAAAAGACCCATCCCGAAGTTCAGCTGATATTGCTGATTTAATTTTCGTGTCGGCCTATTCCGATCCAGTCTCTATTCTTTTTCCGGCGCTGCCTGGAAATCTTTCTTCAGTGTCTGTTGCCCGAATCCTACAGGGAACTGATACGCTTAGCATTCAAAATCTTCCGGCCGGAGCTGTCGGAACTATTAATAGTATTGACGGCAGACATATTATTGATTTACCCAAAAGCAGCGTATACGGAATAATGAACTGGAACGGTCTTNNATGGAAAAAAAATCAGTCGTACTGTGGTACTTGTGAATTAATTGTATAGGATTTTCCTTTTCCTATTTGAAATAATTACTATCCAGGCCATAGTTTGTGCTACACCAGTTGCATAAACAACCATTTTACAAGGGAATATTGACACAATGTTCCTTCACTGTGTTACAAACTACGGAATTGTTCTATGCGGCGCAGATAATAAATAGCACATTTGGTTTTTTGTTATTCATTTTGCTTCTATTCCGAGCAGCGGGCACATTGTATAGATAAAACGAATCGCTGCTTGATATGAACGGACGGGGTCATACGCTTTCGGATTCCATGCATAATCTGCCGCGGTAGCAAAATAAATTAATGATGTGCGAATTTTAGAATTTACGCCGTGATTGAAATGTATTCCGGAAAGATGTTTCCAACTTGTCCCATTTCCCAAAATCGAACTGTCTAATACCTCTGTAATTGTTTCGCCATCAACTGCTTCCAATATATATCCTCGTTCATTGTTAACAAATAACCCCCTTCAAAACGGTAAGCCAGGCCGTATAATCCT
>DNNS01000533.1 GCA_003497555.1 Spirochaetia bacterium | reverse complement strand
TGCAAATATTATATAACTGGAAACAGCTGTACCGATCGGCTCGCGGCGTATTGCTACTCCGATAATCAAACCGCCGATTACGTTGATCAGTGTTATCACTATTCCCACCTGTACATCGCCCTGGACAAATTTCGATGCGCCGTCCATGGCGCCGTAAAAATTGGCTTCATTCTGCACTTCTGCGCGCTTGGTCAAAGCCTCTTTTTCAGTAATTATTCCGGAATTCAAATCCTGATCAATTGCCATAAATTTATTGGGCATGGCATCCAGACGGAAACGGGCAGCCACTTCGGCAATACGGGTAGCGCCTTTGGTAATTACCATAAACTGTACGGCAATAAGAATAATAAAAATAATCGCCCCTACCACATAATTACCGGATACTACAAAACTGGCAAAAGCCTTGATAACCTTTACGTCAAAGGCAAGCCCCTGGGTAAGAATCAGTCTGGTTGAGGATACATTCAGAGCCAAACGGAATACTGTAGTAAAAAGCAGCAGACTGGGAAACACCGAAAAATCCACGGCTTTGGATACATACATTACATTGATAATAATCAGCAGTGAAACCAGAATATTTACTATAAGAAGAAAGTCCATTAAAAAGGAAGGCAGGGGAATAATCAGCATTCCTACTACCACTATAACCATGGCGGCTAAAATTATATCGCTGTTTTGCAGCAGGGTATTAAATGAAAATCCCCGGTTGTTATTGTTATTTTCAGCCATTTATTTCCGCTCTTGTTATGCTGCGCGTCCTTTCATCCGGTATACAAAAGCCAGTACATCAGCCACTGCGCCGAACAGTTTGTCAGGAATAAAATCCCCGATCGGGACATTGATTAGTTCCCAGGCAAGCGGCTTGTTTTCAGTTATAACAATATCATTTTCCCTGGCGATTTTCCGGATTTTTTCCGCCATATGATCTTTCCCTTTGGCAACAACCCTGGGAGCATCCATTTCATACTGATCATATTTTACAGCAATGGCAAGATGTGTCGGGTTGGTTATTACCACATCCGCTCTGGGAACTTCCTTAAGCATTTTATTGTAGGCTATTTCGTACATGCGTTTTCTTAATCTCTGACGAACCTCGGGCGAGCCTTCCAGTTCCCTGTGTTCTTCCTTTACTTCCTGCTTGGTCATTTTCAGTTGTTCCATATATTCGCGCCGCTGCAGAAAATAATCGGGAAATGACAAAAGCGCAAAAATTACCCCGATGGTGAATACCAGTTTGACAATAATGACGCACATTTCCGCAAACGCCAGCCGGTTGGAAAGATAAAAAAACGATAGAATTTTTTCAAAATTTATCCTGATAAAAATAACGGCAATAATAAAAATGATGGCGATTTTAATAAGAATTTTAAAAAGATTTATAATCTGGCTTTTGGAAAAAATGGTTTTTTTCAGCAGGTTTTCCATGGAAAAAGCAATGCGTTTCAAATCAAAACGCAGCGGCTTGGCGGAAAAATGAAAACCGGTCTGTACTCCCGAGGAAAGTACGGCAAAAACCAGGGCCGCCGCCCCTACCGGGAGAAAGAGCTTCAGAAAAAAAATCATGCAGTCGGAAATAATTTTATTGATATTCATGGCGTTAAATTCAATTAACTGCGGATTGCTGATGTACTTAACCAGCATCTCGCTGAAAGTACGGTAATAAAACCACGAGAGAACGGTAATAACGGCGAAAGTAGATAAAAGCACCAGGGACTGGGGCAGCTCCTGGGTGAGAAAAACCCTGCCCTGCTCTTCGCGCGCCTTGCGCTTTTTATGCTCGGTAGGATCTTCGGTACGGCCTTCGTCTTCNNCTTCAGCCGCATGCAGGGAAAGATCAAGCGGCAGATGCCTGGTGAAAATCTCCGCCCATAAACCGTCAAATACCGGCAACGCCTCTAATTTCTCTGTCATTGGTTCCCCCGGTTAATTCCGAATCGCGGAAAACAGCAGCATGGTATTGCTGACCGCATTTTGAATAATTTTGGCAAAAACTTCCAGAAACCCGCTCATGGTAATTGTTAAAAAGAGTATTCCCACCAGAAACTGAATCGGCAGACCCAGCATCAATACATTGGCCTGGGGAGCAGTCTTGCCGATCAGGGCAAGACAAATAACAATAATTGTGGTAGCAGCCAAAATGGGAAAAGAAAGCTTGAGGGCAATTTCAAACATGAAGGAAAAATAGCGGATAGCCTGCAGCATGATAACTTCTGAATTTTTTAAATAATCTACCGCAGGCATCAGACGGTAACTGTCAAAAACCGCGTGAATAACCATATGATGGGCCCCGATAGCCAAAAATACCAGAACCGCAAAAGCATTAAAAAAATATCCAAGCACCGGAATTTCAATCTGCGCCAGCGGATCAAAAACCTCATTCATGCCCACACCGATTTGGGTTGAAAAAAATTGCGCCCCCAGCTGAACAGCGCTGAAGATAAGATTCAGTAAAAAACCGATAATAATGCCAATCAGCATTTCCTTGAGAATAAGCAGGAAATAATCGGTCATGGAAAAAGGTACAATATAACCTTTAAGTGAAATCACGGGGAAAATAACCAGAGCAATCATGAAAGTAAGTATTCCCTTTATTTGATAGGGTACCACTTCGGATGATAAAACCGGCACAAACATAATAATGCCCCCTATTCTGGCCCAGACCAGCAGGAAGATCTGAAAATGATAAACAAAGGCTTCCATGGTTTTAACGCGCCAAATCGGGAATTCTGCGGAAAAGCTCCATGGTATAATTTGCAACCATGGCAATCATCCAATAACCGAAAAAACCCAAAACCGCAAGTATGGCAAGTACCTTGGGTACAAAAGTCAGGGTCTGCTCCTGAATCGACGTAGTAGTTTGTATGATGGAAATTACAAGCCCTACAATCATACTGGCCAGCAGAACCGGCGCCGATACAATAATCAAAAGCTGCATGGATTCTACAGCTAACTGCATTACACTGCCAATCGTCATGATTATCCTACATATGAAAACTGCGCACCAGCTGCAAGGAAAGCAAATGCCATCCGTCTACCAGTACAAAAAGCACTATTTTAAAGGGCAGGCTGATCATAACCGGCGGAAGCATTATGATCCCCATACTCATAAGTATCGAAGAAACAATCATATCAATAATGATAAACGGGATAAAAAGATAGATGCCAATCTGAAAAGAGGTGGTAAGTTCGCTGATTAAAAACGCCGGGATAAGAATATGACTTGGCACATCATCCTGGTTTTTAGGGGCCTGTTTACCGGCAATATAGAGAAAAAGACTGATATCTTTTTCTCTGGTCTGCTTGAACATAAAACCGCGCACCGGTTTCATGGTTCTTTCAAAAAATTGCTCGGTGGTTATTTTTTTATTATTGTAAGGTACATAAGCATTATCATAAAAATCCGTAATAACCGGGGACATGATAAAAAAAGTAAGGAACAGGGCAAAGCCCATGAGAACACTGTCGGGCGGCATTTGCTGCAGGGAAAGAGCGCGCTGTACAAATTTAAGGACAATTGCCACCCGGACAAAAGCCGTAGTCATGATAATAATTGCCGGAGCAATACTTAATATAGTAAGAAGAAAAAGAATCTGCAGAGAAAGAGATACTTCATCGGGTTTGGCTGCCTGCCTTATGCCGAGATCAATAAAGGGGATGGGTATCCTGGTCTGGGCCTGGGCCAAACCGCCCAGGATCAGCAAATATAAAAATGCTTTTATGAAAAAAGTAAATTTTAAATTTTTATGGTTTTGTGTTTTTAACACAACAAGCCCTCCCGCTTATCGCGTTATATTAAATTTTTTTCAGACGATCTTTAAGGTTACGCGTTACCTCAAGTGTGCTGTTTTTTATTATTCCCGGAAAATACCCGGCCAGCACTGCCAGGAAATTACGGTTATATGTTTCAGGTTTTTGATTATATTCCAGTTTGATTTTATCGATAGATTCTTTATCGCTTATTACTGCAATCATGTTTATATTTGCATCGGTAACGCCTACCAGATAGTATTCATTAATAACCCTGATTATTTTTAAGGCCCGTGAAGAACCCAGATAACAGGTAAAAAGATCTTCAATGATGTTCTGATCGGATATACCGGTATTTTTGCGCCTGGAAAAACGGTAGAGCAGCCAGATAACGCCAATAAAAAAAGCAAGCATAATTACCGTACGCAGTAATAAAGATGAATATGACTCGCTGAACTGACGGGTATCTACCACAGGCGGGGCGATATTGGTTGGAAGAGCCTGCGCAGAAAGCAGACAATTAACAAAAAAAATTAAAAGAAAAAATATTAATAATTTTTTATAAAATGCCGACATTTTCAATATTATATACATATTTTTTAAATTTGTCAAGTAAAATACTAAAATTTAAGAAAATTTTTAAAAATTTCAGCAAATTTCTAAAATTTAAACGAATTTATTGCATAAATTCGTCAAAATTCACTTAAAATCGTTTAAAATTTATATAATTTAAATAAAAAATTTATTTATATATAAAAATCAGCTATAATCTTGAAAAATTAACCATTTTTACTAATATTTTAAGATTTTTATAAAAAAAAGTATCATGTTTTTCCAGGTGCATGATAAAGCCAAATAATTCTGAAGAGAATACTATACTTACTGAAGATACTGGCGGAAATAAATATCATCCATTCTGGATATCCGAAGATGATACAAAAAAGTTTATAAAAGGCAAATGGAAAAATAACGTGCCCGAATC
>DNNS01000324.1 GCA_003497555.1 Spirochaetia bacterium | reverse complement strand
TAAATTAAATTTTCATAGGAGTTTTTTCATGACATACAAAATCTTTTTATCATTTTTCCTGTCAATAATAACAGTATTTGCCGGACAACTTATCGATTTTAGTAAAGCCCCGGCAAATGGCATTAATCAAAAAGCCAGCCATTTTCGTTATTTCGCGCCGGGCATCATAAACCCAGCTGAAGGCACGCTGGAATTTACCGTAGACATAAAAACTCCGGCTGAGAGTTTAGGCAACGAATGGAATTTTTTGTTTTTGCTGCAGCCGGCTTCCACTGAATTTCAGATCGGCGCCAATACATTAATAGGTATTTATCTTCCGCAGCTTCCAGCCAAAGGACTGAAAGTTATTTTCCGAGAAAATCAGAAAAAAAGCATTACGCTTGATACCGGCTTTACGCCGGATAATAATGGAAAAATACGTTTGGCCGTAAGCTGGGGAAAAAAGTTTGTTTTTTATATTAACGGTACAAAGACGCGCGAACAAGCTTATAATCTTTCTCTCGGCGAAAATTTTATGACATATTATTTTAATGTCGAAAGATTTTCTCCGTATAATACCGAAGAAATAAAAATATCAAGCCGCGAACTGGCGGCGAACGAAATTTCGGGAGACATTTCTGATCCTTTTCAGGCTGATGAAAGCACAACGCTTATTGTGTCTTCTGGTCTGACCAAGGCTGAACATTTTATACCAAACAATTTAAAGGCAAGCGGCTATCATTTTCTTCTGCCGATTCAAAATGAATTGCTGCAGATTTATTCAACCGGAGAAAAAACAGTTAATACCCTGCTTGGTGTTAATTTCGGGAAAACACCTGTAGCTTATCAACTGGAGATCGCCTGGAATGATTTTCAAAAAAAAAGAAACGGAAATCTTACACAGAAAATAGAGCTTCCTTCATTTTCCGGTTATACTGTACATACAGTGTCTCTCCCGTTCAGCAAGCATGGTCATTATCTGATTAAAACATTTTTGCAGAGTGCTGATAATAAAATTACTGCCAGACATGAAAACCAGATTTCTGTGCTGCCTTTATCTGAGACTGCTTTAAAAGACGGCAAACTCGCTTCGTACTATGCCAGTTCACACAGTGAAGACTGGAGCCCAGCCTTTATAAAAAAACAAGGAGCAACTTGTAACCGCAGCTGGGGAAATAATCCAGCATTCCGCTGGCATGAAGTTGAACCGGTAAAAGGTAAATTCGATTTTCGCCGAACCGATTCTTTTGTGCAGGAATGCCTGGATAGCGGGCTGGAAGTGCTGGCGGTGCTCGGGTATGCTCCATACTGGGCTGGCGAAGAACCTTCAGAAGAAATCAAAAAATCGCATGAAAAAGGAATATTACCCAGAAGCTGGAAACCGAAAAGCGCGGCCGAGTGGGGGAATTATGTTTTTAAGACTGTTTCCCGTTATAAGGGAAAAGTAAAATATTATGAAATTTATAACGAGGTAGATTTTTCACCGCCCGGTCCGGCAGCTAGTTTCTGCGGCAGCGCGGAAGATTATTTTTTACTGCTCAAGACTTCTTATGAACAGGCGAAAAAAGCAGACCCGGAATGCAAAATATTAATCAGCGGTTTTTCTACCATGTTTAATAATGAAATGATTGACAAGGTTTTTGAGATGGGCGCTGCGCGTTATTATGATATCTGGAATATTCATGCCTATAAAGGAGCGGATAAAGTGCTGCCCTTTACGCAAAAGGCCTTGAAATTCGGTCCGGATAAGCCTATGTGGCAAACAGAACAGACCTGGCTCAATGTTTCCGATCAGCAGAAACGAATTTTTCTTAATATAGATCTTTATGTAAATTTGCTGGAACAGGGTTACGGGCGTTTTTTTAATTTTGCCATTCCCAACATTTTTTCTCAACGCTTTACGCGCTCTCCGGAAATTGACTATTACACAGCAGGAGTGTTTTCATTATTCCTCCGCAAATGCGATTCCTTTTCCGGTAAATATAGTTTTACCGATGACAGTGTTATCAGTCTGCGTCATTATTTTAAACGGACTGATGGAAGTTATTTGAGTGTTATTGGCGCCGAAGGCTCCGCTCTCAGAACAGAGCTTGACCCGGCTTGCGGTTTTATCACAGCCAGCGATATTTTCGGACAAAAATGCGAAAGCAAGACTGAAGCCGGAGTGCTTGTTACTGAGAGCGCTGATATAATGTACATAATCAGTAAATCACCATTAATGATTAAAAAAATTATCAAACTTGATGAACAGGCTTTTTACCAAAACGGCGGTTTTGAAGATTATAGAGGTGATCAAATGGGCGGGCTTTCCGGACTTATTCCCATAGGATGGACAGTTAATGACAAAAAATTTGATAAAAAAGGCAAAATTTCAGCAGACCGTGAAGCCCAGAGCGGAAAATACGCATTAGCACTTTCATCTGAAGGTAACGGCCGTGTCTATGTCATGCAGCCGGTAAAAATTCTTAAGCCCGGAAAATATCAGCTTTCCGGGTATTTTAAACTGCGCAAAAATGACGGTGATTTAAAACCGCATATGGCTCTTTATATTTTAGAATCAAAAAAAATGCATGAAAAAATGATTGATAAAATTTCTACAGACAATTATATTCGTTTAAGCCATGACATAGAACTCGCAGATGCTGATGCCGGTAAGCCCGTAGTATTAATTTTCGGAATAAAGTCCGGAGCCGGAGAAATTTTACTCGATAATATTTTTTTTGGACTAGAAGAAAATATTACCTTTGAACCGGCAGATTTTCCGGATTATATTTTTCCGGATATGAAAGCTGCCATGAATGATACTTTCAGCGATGAAACTGCCGACGACGGGCAGGGCGGTTTTGCTGATTTGGGCAGCGCCAATCTTTCTATGTTGAAACCGGGAATAAAAAAAATCAACGGTCTTCCTTTTAATATTTATGATGAAAAAACGGGAAAATCCTGTATAATTCTTGCCGGTGTGAAAAGGCCAAATTTGCCCCGGGTATCCGGCAAAATACCGGTAAACAGTAAGGTTAAAAATCTTTCTTTTCTCTATACTGCACTGTGGGTGAAAGCTCAAGCCGGTGAGCAATTAGGAAATGTAACGGTTACTTTTAAAAACGGCAAAAAAGCTGTTCATCCGCTCCTTTTCAGACAAAATATTTTTGACTGGTATGTTCCCTCGCTTCCTGATCAGGTCAAAAAAGAATGTTTCAAAATATCTGCTCCTGATAAATCGGAACGGGCGCTTTTTACTTCCACCTGGGAAAATTCTTCCTTTGAAGAAATTGATCATCTGGAATTTTCTTCAGATGGAAAAGGCCTGTTGGTGTTTTTATCCTTGAACGGGAAAAAATAAAGCAGCTCAATTTGCAGAAATAATAATTTTTCGTATTTATATTTTTTCTTATGATCCAATGTCTGCTTCGGTATGTACAGCGCTCTGCGCGAGGTCTTTTTAAAATTTAGTACACAGGGGCGGGCTTTTTTATCTAATAGAAATAAATTTGCANNCCCAAGAAAAAAAATCATACCCCGGTTTGAATTTCAGAAGGAAATGTGGTACAATACTTTTTAATAAAAAAGATTCAGTACTTCATTAGAAAAAATATTATTAATACGTAAAATTTTAAATCAAAACTTATTTGTTTATAATGCAGGTACAAAAGAAAATTTCAGTTATAGCTGCGGTCCAGGCCAAAGAAGATAAAAAGTATAATTCATTTAACAAACCGGTCGGCAGCAGGGTCTGCTAATGCTGCGTATTGCCGATGAACCGGATACAATATCATGAACGATCCACAAAACAGCGTTGTTGTTACCGGATTAGGCCTTATCTGCAGCCTGGGTCTTAACTTGCAGGAAGCATGGTCTCAATTAATCATCTCAGCAAATACCATCCGCCGTTTTTCTCTTTTTGAAACCGGAGATCTTATTTTTCCTTACGGCTTTGAACTCCCTGCCGGAGCAGACGATTTATTCAAACAGCAAATAATGACCCGTAACCGCAGACAGATGACCCGCGCTACCATGATTGCTCTTTGCGCAGCTGAGCAGGCAGTAATCGACAGCGGCCTTGATCTGTCAAGCGGTCTGGTTACTGCGGGCGCTGTAGTTGGCGCTACAGGTACCGGTTATGTTTCTGATTATACAACCGATCCTGATCGTATTCTTAAAAACATGGCCAGCGCTTCCGGAGCGTGGCTTGGTTTAAAATACAAACTAAACGGCCCTTCATTTGTTGTTAGTACTGCTTGCTCTTCGGGAACTTACGCCATGAATTCAGCCTGTGATCTGATTCTTTCCGGACAATGTCAGGCAGTAATAACCGGATCAGCAGAAAGCTCGCTTTCTTACCCTGATGTAAAGGGTTTTGAATCCCTGCTTGCAACTTCCCAGCTTGCATCTGAATATAAAACCGCCTCACGGCCCTTTGAAAAGACCAGAGATGGTTTTGTAATGGGCGAGGGGGGCGGTATGCTCGTACTTGAGTCTTGGCAGCATGCCCGAAAACGGGGAGCTCATATTTATGCAACTGTGCATCGCCCGGCGCTTACTACAGAATCTTATAATATAATTTCTCCCCGGCCGGGCGGAGAAGGNNGAGAAGGTATGGCTAAAACCATGGAACTGGCCCTGAAGAATGCTTCTTTGCATCCTGAAGATATCGGGTATATAAATACTCATGGCACGGGTACCAAACTTAACGACCTCTGCGAAGTGCAAGCCATTCAAAAAGTTTTTTCAGACTGCGCAGGCAGAATCCCCATTTCATCTGCCAAGTCTATGACAGGTCACTGTTTATCCGGCGCCTCCGGTATTGAAGCGGTTCTTTCCTGTATGGCTCTGGAAAAAGAACTGCTTCCCCAGACACTCCATTTTGATAAAGCCAATTCGGATTTTGATCTCGATATAATCGGAAAAACTCCCAGAAAAAAAAGAGTAAATCATATTATGAGCAATACTTTTGCTTTCGGCGGCCACAACGGAGTATCAATCTTCTCCAGGCCGGGTTAAGATTTTTTCCCAGGAATCATTATGCATGATGTGTATATAAGCGGAAGCGGTACCTTTTTACCCGGGAAACGGGTATTATTCGATGATATCCCGGAATATTTAGGAGAATTAACAGAGGCTTCCCTGAAAATTCAAAATTGGGTCAGGAATATGCATCCTGTAATGAAAGAGATTCTTGATATTGACTATCTCCATTATGCTTTTGATCCGGCCACCGGCGAATATTTTGAAGATAATATTTCCATGAGTGTTAAAGCCGCAAAAAAAGCGCTTGACTCAGCCGGGGTACCTGCGGGCGAAATAGATCTTATCTGCTACGGTTCGGCTCATATGGATCAAATGCCCACTCCCAGCGCAAGAATCCAGGAGGCGCTGGGAATAAATTTTTGTGAGGAGTATTCAATACACGCCAATTGCACCTCGGCGTATAAAGCGTTTAAAATTGCCTTTGAAATGATAAAAAACGGAAAAAATAAAAACGCGCTGGTTATTTCTTCCAATATTGCATCATCTGAACTGCGTGCGGATTATTATAACCAGAAACTTCTTGACAAAGAATCGCTGTTCCTGCGCTGGTTTTTATGCGATGGCGCCGGGGCTCTTTTACTAACCTCTGACCGGGAACGCTCCTGCGGCTACCGGGTACACAGCGCTTATACCGAATCTCTGGCCGGATCAAAACCTTCCCTTATGTTTAATGAAAGACCGGCTTACTGGATGAATCCCCTGAAAGAATACCGGCTTGGGCTTCATCATTTAAAACAGAAATTCCGCAATGCCCTTTCCACGGATATTTTTCAGGAGCCGGAAGGATCCGTTTTCATCAAAGGTTTCAAGCGTATGCTGAAAAAAGAACAAATTGATCCGGCCGGGATTAAAATTTTTCAGATTAATATGCCTACCAGGCATATTATTGATTCCATCAAGGAAGAAGCCGCCTCCCTTGGAATCGCCCGTGATGTTTTTTATACCAAACTCGGCGAGCTTGGATATGCCGGTCCCCCCATGGCGCTGATTTGCCTTGACTCCATTATCCGGGAAGAGACCCTGCCCCGGGGAGCGCTTGTAACAAGCTTTGTAACCGAAGTCTCCAAATTTCTTCAGGCCGGTTATACCGTGGAATATTGCGGCAGGTAAAGTGAACCGGGAAAAAACCGTATTTTTATTTCCGGGAGCCGGCGTACCTCCGGCCGGAAAAGAACTTAATTTATTTTTAAGGCATAAGGAACATTTTACTTCCTACTTTGAAAAAATCAGCTCTCTTACCGGAATAAACTGCGCTGCCTGTCTGATAGAAGACCGGCTGCAGGAACTTGGCGATCTCGGTAATCAGTTTTTTACCTATGCATTCAGCTGCGCTTTGGCAGATCTCTGTAAAAACCGGATGATTAAGCCCCTGTGGTGCTGCGGTTACAGTATGGGAATTTATACAGCCTATTATGTGTCAGGCCTGTATGAATATAAATGCGGAATTTCATTAATTGAAAATGCCTATAAGGCCTGTATAAAATCTTCATCCGGGAAAAAAGGCGGACTGGCAGCAGTTGTCGGACTCAATTACGAACATTTAAAAAAAATAATAACTAAAGAAAATTTTCAGAGCATTTATCCTGCGCTTTTATTAAATAACGAGTGCTTTGTTTTTTCAGGACTGCAAAACGAACTTGCCGCTTTCATGACTCTTTGCAGCGAGAACGGAGCGTATAAGGTTTCGCTTTTACCGGCAGATTTACCTTACCATCACCCGGTGTTTTTAAAAGATGCATCCGAGCGCATCAGGGAATATTTATTGACAATGGATCTGAAAACGCCCTGCCTGTATTATCGAATATCTCCTGCCGGTTCATACAGTCTGTTGAACAGGCGGCAGACGACATTTCATCTCATTTATCGAATTGCATTGACTGGATTAAAATAACCGGATTTTTACAAAAACAGAAGATTACATGCGCTATTGAATGCGGACCGGGAATTTCAATTACCCAGAATTCAAGGTTCATTGATTTATCTACCCGATATATTAACATAAAAAATATTAAAAACCGGCTGACAATATAGAATGAATTGTATAATTGCCGGAACCGGAAAAATGGCGCTTAATATCGGCCTTTTTTATATGAAAGAAGGGGTAAATGTTTTATGGATTTCCCGCAGCCGGGACCGGATTCAGGAATTTAAAAAAAAAACATCAAGGAAAGCCGGACAAATTTTTGCAGCCCGGGCGGAATATCTTTCAATGGATGAACCGGACTGCGCTCTGAAAATCAAATCATTTAATCCTGATTTAATCATTGAAAGCACTGCAGAAGATCTTTATCAAAAACAAAGAACCGCTGAAATATTAACCGCCATTGCCGGAAAGGATGTTCCCTATCTGAGCAACTCCTCTTCGTTTTTTCCGTCCGATATTCATTTGGAATGCACCGGATTTCATTTTTTTTATCCTGTGGAACTGACCGGGATGGTTGAAATCATTTTTCATGATGCTTCGAAAAATACGGCAAGAACATTTCTTCCGGAGCATGCGCGTTCCGTTAACCTTACGCCGGTTTTGCAGGAAGCAAACAGCGCCTTTTCCATTAACCGGCTATTACTGCCTCTTCAGGCTGAAGCATTCCGGCTGCTGGCGGACGGAGTATCTCCGGAAAGAGTGAATGAAATTTCAGCCCATAAACTATGTAATTTCGGTCAGATTTACCTGATGGAAAGCATTGGAATAAACACCTTGTTTAAGGCAGTAACCAATTATATTAAAAAATTCAAATTACCGGCAGATGATTATAAAATTCTTGTTGACGGCTTGTCCGGTCTTGCCGGGACAAATGCCGGCGCATGCCAAAATCCGATACAACGGCATTTTAAAACAGCCTCGGCGGAATGTGATATTCAGGACAAAACAGAAGAAGCATTTTTTCCTCTTTTTGTAAACAACTGCGTGAATTTTATCAATCAAAAATATTTTACCATGCATACTGTTGATGCGGTTTGTAAAAATATTTTTTTTGCAGACTTAAAGTTCAGTGAAGTTCTGGCCGGTGAAGATCTTGGAATGATGATTAGGGTTCTTTCCCGCATGTACGAAAAAACCGGTTTGACTTACTTCAATCCCGAACCAGTCCGGAATTTTGCAAAAATGTGAATCATCGTAAAATTAACAGCAGAGTTTTATGATACTAAAATTTTTTAGAGACTCTTCCGGCATCGGAACAATGGTAATTGACAATCCGCCCTTTAATTACCTTAAAAATCCGGTATTTTGTTGCAAAGAAGAGCTTTCTTCTTTCCTTTCTGCCCCGGATTTAAAAGCAGCCGTAATCAAAGGCAGCGGCCGTAATTTTTGCGGAGGAGCGGATTTTGAAATCTTTCGTGAGCAGATAGGTGATGCCAAATCGTTTTCCACAAATTTAAACGAGGGGAAAGAACTTCTTGAGATTATACGACAAGCCCCTGTTCCTGTTGCTGCCTGTATCAAAGGCAGTTGTCTGGGTGCCGGGTTCGAAATAGCGCTCAATTGTCATTTCCGTTTTGCCGCCGACAGCGCCATGTTCGGGTTTCCGGAATCGGATAAAAATATTTTTCCCGGATTTTCAGGTACACAGGCAGAACTGCCGGTGCATATCCGTATCGGTATGATATTAAGCGGTGAATTCATCCGCGGTGAAGATGCTTATAAAAAAGGGATTGTTCATTATACGGCGCAAGCTTCCGGGATTGAAAAAATGTGTTATTCGTACCTGGAACGGCTGGTAGGCGATAAACCTCCTTATCTGATTCATGCAGTCATGCAATCGATCGTAAGTTCACATACTATGCCCCGGGAACAGGCCATGCTGCGGGAGACCGACCTGTTTATCGCAGTGGCCGCGAAGTCGCTTTCCGAATGATTTATTCCCGGATAACTTTTCTTGCGATATCCGAATTTAAGACTAAAAAATCTTTTTTCCTGAAAGAATATTTTTGTGCCGAAGAGCTAACCCGCATTTCCCAAAAAAAAGCAGGGACCGTTGCAGGTTTAATTGCCTGCAAACAGGCAGTACGCGCTTTATACCGGGAACTTGAATCGGAAGATATTTTGCCCTGCGAAATTATCATATCCCGGACAAATGAAGGAGCCCCCTTTCTTTTTTCGCTGAAGGGAAGCAGGCCGGCAGGAAATATCTTCATCTCCATATCTCACAGCCGTGAAACTGCAAGCGCCTGCGCGGCCGGTTCGGACGAATAAAAATGGAATTATTTGCCGGCAGCCGTCTTGTACTAGAGAAAAATAATTCTCTCCTGCGTATCTTGCTAATCCGTCCGCCCGGGAATGAGATGGATCAGATTTTTTTCCGGGAGTTAAAAAATATACTTGAAGATATACTACCCGATACCCGGGCAGAAGGTCTGGTTATACAAGGTCATGGCAGACATTTTTCTTCGGGAGCCGATATTGATGAACTTAAAAAAGAGATAAAGAACCAGCAGGAAGCGCAGAACAGCAATAATTTTTTTCTTTCCAATATCAGGTCGTTTGCTGTTCTTGAAAGACTCACCTTTCCGAGCGCCGCCCTGATCAGCGGCTGTTGTCTGGGATCCGGTCTTGAACTGGCGCTGGCCTGTAATTTCCGTTTAGCTTCCAAAAGCGCGGTCTTTTCCCTGCCTGAAATCATGTTCCGGCTGATACCCGGCTGCGGCGGGCTGGTGAGACTTGCAAAACTTGCCGGACGGGAAAAGGCTGCTGAACTTGTTTTAAGCGGAAGAACTTTTGATACGGAAGAGGCGTTAAAATACGGTATTATAGACGCGGTTTATGAAAAAAATCAATTAGAAGAAAAATTTTTGGAAATATTAAAATTCCACGGCAAAATTAAAAGGCAGCATCATGAGAGTATTGTTGATTAATCCGCCGCGCTCCCCCTTCAATGCCATTTACGATCACGCGCCCGGGGAAGCGCAGAAATATATTCACCGCAAATTAATCGGGCCGCCTCTTGGCCTGATGACTATAGCGACTTGTCTTCGGGATTGTGATATCGATTTTTTGGAGATGAAAGGAGAATACGATCTAAATCCTGATGCTCCCTCTGCTGAAAAAATGACGGAAGAAGCCGTGAACCGCTTGCACCCGGATATTGTGGGAATCTCCGTTATTACCAGCGAATTTAATGCAAGCATCGGCATCCTGCAGAAAGTACGTTCTCTTAATCCTGAGATTCTGACTGTTGCCGGAGGACTACACGCTACTCTCTGTCCGCAGGACTTTAATCTGGATTGTATAGATTTGATTGTTTCGGGGCACGGCGTATCTTCATTTCAAAAAATAATCGATTCATATAAAAACGGACGTCCCCCGGGGAAATCTCTGTTCGGGATGTTCAGGCATATTGGCGGTATTTTCATCCGTACCGTCGATGCTCTGCAGCCAACCGGTATACCGGAAGAAAGTTTTGATATCGGCGGCAGAAATTTTATTTACCCGAAGCGCCTGTGGGTAGAAAAATGGAAAGATACCTATAAAGCAGGAGGCTCTCCTTTCCCATCCACTTATATTTTTACTTCTCTCAGCTGCCCCTACCGCTGCTCGTTTTGTTCCATCTGGCCGCAATACAGGGAAAATTATACCCAGCGCAACGTGGAAAGCGTTATTGATGAACTGAAATCGGTTCCTGAATATCCAATCGTCCGTTTTTCCGATGCCAATACCCTGGTAGATCCGGTATTCGCCAATCTGCTGTGCAGCCGTATTGAGGAAGAGGGAATTAAAAAGACCTATATTATGGATATACGTACGGATTTTGCAGTAAAATATCCGGAAATAATATCCCGCTTTGCCCGGGCAGGTCTAAAAGTTGTTATTTCCGGGTTTGAATCTTTTCGGGAAGAGGAATTGAAAAAATATAATAAATCTCAAGACGCTGTATTGATAAAAAAGGCTGTTCAGATCTTTCACAGTCATGGTATTATGGTCCGCGGAAATTATGTTATTCCTCCGGATTATACTGAAAAAGATTTCGAGGAACTGGCAGCTTTTTCGCATGCCAACCGGGTTTCCTTTGCAGGGTATACAATTCTTTCTCCCATGCCGGGTACTGCTTTTTACAGCCAGGTTAAACAGGATATCATTGACACTGATTACCGGAAATATAATTTTTTTAACTGCGTTACCAAAACAATCCTGCCTCTTGAAAAATTTTATGAGATGACAGCAACGCTCTGGCTGATAAAAAAAGGAACTGATGTAATATAGCAAACCGGGATACGGCAGATGCTTCAGATACTGCTGTAATAATCGAGCTGTTTCAATAGTTCTTCCTTTTGCCGGCTTAATCTCTGAAAATAAATTTTCCCGGCCTGCATGAAAAAAAGGTATTCCATAATAAAGGAGCTTGCTACACCGCGCTTTCGTGCTAATTTGTGCAGTTCCTGAAAAAGCAGACGGGCGTTTTTATCGCGCGTAAAAACAAAGGTTTTTAAAATATAAAATATTCCAGATAATAAATCCCGCCAGGATAATCCGTATCTTTTTTTTAGAGGTATGCCTTCGGAAAAAATTAAATTTGCCTTTTTTAAAACCGATTCATAGCTGTAAATATCCTGCTGCACTTTAATATACTGCTCTAACATTTCCCCGGTATTCATGTTTTTATATTTCATGGTCGGGACAATGCCGTTCAGGTATGCGCTGGGAAGATTTAAAAGCCGGTTTTGTGTTTCGGCTTTTTTATAAAGTTTTGTACCGGGGTAAACCGTGAGCAGATTGAGCATGAGGTAACTGACAGGGCTGTTCATATAAAACCGGCGGATATCCTCAAAGGTTTCCATGGAATCGTCATCAAATCCGACAATGAAGGCTCCGATTATATGAATGCCGGCCCGGTGAATCTTCTGAATTGCTTCATGGTATTTTCCGGCGTATTTCTGTTTTTTACGCGCGCCTTCGAGACTCGCTGGATTCAGGGATTCAAGACCTATAAGAATGGTATGGCANNGTCATAACCGGTCAGGCAATTCCAGGAGATTTTTAAAGATTTGATTTCAGGGAGGAGCTGCCTGATATATTTTTTATGGGCGGCAAAGTTATCGTCAACAAAAGAGATTTGCCTGGCAGGGAGCGATTTTATTTCTTCTATGACATTATCGATATCTCTGTAGCGCTGTTTCATGCCGTACATGGAGCTTACACAGCAAAAATCGCATCCGTTCGGGCAGCCTCTTGAAATTTGTACATTGATTCCCATAATTTTTTTAGTATTAACCAGATCCCACCGGGGAATCGGCTGTCGGGATATATCGGGTACGGTTTCCTGCCGGTAGATTTTTTTTGTCTGGTTTTTTTCAAAATCAGACAGAAATATTCCCCATTGTTCTTCCGCTTCTCCGATGATAACAGAATTGGCATGTGCCAGTGACTCTTTATAATGTAATGTTGTATACGGTCCTCCCATTACAACAAAAATACCCCTTTTGATGAAATGATCGGCAATTTCAAATCCGCGGCCGGTATTGGTTACAATAGATGAAATACCTACTAAATTAAAATTACCCTCTGATGGAATATCTTCCATTTCTTCATCAATAAGTGTGATTTGATAATGTTCGGGAGTTAAGGCGGCAAGCAGAGGCAGAACCAGGGGGTATGATGCTGTCTTTTTTCCCAGTAAATTGCCGACATCTTTCAGTGTCCAGAGATTTCGAAACAAATGCCTGGGGCTTATAAGCAGAAGTTTAATTTTTTTCATGATTAATTATTGTCAAGGCTTAGGTGATGAAAATTATACAATGAAATATTACTTAGCAGAGTCTTGACGGGAAGAGGCTGAATGCCTGTGCGTTTTCGTGAG
>DNNS01000322.1 GCA_003497555.1 Spirochaetia bacterium | reverse complement strand
GGCAGTGGAAATATTTTTTGTCTTATAAATAAATTTTCCTGGGAGGTCCAAATGAAAATCCGTAAAGCTCTTTTTACACCCGGTGTTTCTTCGTTTTTTTTTGATGATCAAAAAGCTGTCAAACAGGGAGCAGTGCACGACGGTTTTGTTTATAGCGGCAAGGCAGTAACCGGCGGTTTCAGGTCCATCCGTATTTCCGGACAATCCGTGTCTGTAAACCTGAAACTGGAAAACGGCATGTGGGCAGCCGGAGACTGCGCTGCTGTGCAGTATTCAGGCGCAGGCGGACGCGATCCGGTTTTTTTATCATCGGAATTTATTCCTTTTCTTGAAAAAAATCTGAAACCTCTGCTGGAGGGTTATGATATAAAGTCCTTCCGCCAGGCTGCCGGTTTTTTTGAACAGCTGAAGTTCGGGGGTAAAATCATGCATACGGCAATCCGTTACGGGATTTCCCAGGCCTTGCTTGATGCTGCAGCTTTAATCCGGCAAAAAAGCATGGCAGATATTATTATTGAAGAATATAATTGCGTACCGGTTTTACAACGCGTTCCGATTTTCGGGCAGAGCGGAGATAACCGGTATGAAAATGTTGATAAAATGATTTTAAAACAAGTTGATGTTCTGCCCCACGGATTAATCAATAATATTGAAGAAAAACTCGGACGCGACGGTTCGAAACTAAAAGAATATATTGCCTGGCTTGTTTCCAGGATTAAAAAACTCGCGGTTAATAAATCCTATTACCCGGTTCTGCATATTGATGTTTACGGCACTGTTGGAACCATTTTCAATAACCACGCCACAAAAATTGCAGATTATCTTGTTTCCCTGGAATCCTGTGCTTATCCGCATGAACTATACATAGAAGGTCCTGTTGATATGAATGAAAAACCTGCCCAGATTAATGTGCTCTCGGAAATAAAACAAGAACTTGAAAAAAAAAGCGCCAGGGTAAAAATTGTGGCGGATGAATGGTGCAATACGCTTGAAGATATCAGGGAATTCACCGATGCCCGGGCCTGCCACATGGTGCAGATAAAAACTCCGGATTTGGGAGGAATTCAGAATACCATTGAAAGCGTTCTGTACTGCCGGGAAAACGGCATGGAAGCGTATCAGGGCGGAACCTGTAATGAAACAGATCTGTCAAGCCGCGTATGCGTACATGCAGCTTTGGCGGCGCGTCCTCACAGAATTCTTGCCAAACCGGGAATGGGTTTTGACGAGGGTTTTACAATAGTGAATAATGAAATGGAAAGAACTTTAGCGATTTTACGGGAGGAACATAAATGACTTTTATTAAAAAAGAAAATGAATGCCGGGTGCTTTCTACTACCGCCATTCTCGGTTATGGTTATCCGCTGAAATCTTTTTACCGGGGTATAAAAAAAAATCCCCACCTGATAGCTGTTGACGCCGGTTCCACGGACCCGGGTCCGTATTATCTTGGTTCCGGAAAATCCTTTACCAACCGGGCCGCAGTAAAGCGCGATTTGCGCTATATGATTAAAGAAGGCGTGAAAAGAAAAATACCCGTAGTAATCGGCAGCGGAGGAGGAAGCGGCGCACGGCCGCATGTTGACTGGTGCGAGGCAATAATCAGGGAAATTGCCGATGAAGAAAAAATCGGTTTTTCCCTCGGCATTATCTATGCCGATATCGAAAAAACGGCAGTAAAAAAAGCTCTGGTTTTAAAAAAAATAAAACCCCTGGCCTGTGTACCGGCTTTAAAAAAAGAAGCTGTGGAACAAACAACCTATATTGTAGCGCAGATGGGCATGGAACCGATTATCAGCATGCTTGGTAAAAAGTGCGATGTGATTTTGTGCGGACGCTGCTATGATCCTGCGGTTTTTGCCGCGCTGCCGGTTATGCGCGGTTTTGATCCGGGATTATGTCTGCATATGGGGAAAATTTTAGAATGTGCGAGTATTGCAGCAACTCCGGGTTCGGGTTCAGACTGTGCACTTGGAATTGTAAAGGAAAAATCTTTTATTCTGGAAACACTTAATCCGATCCGAAAATTTACCAAAACATCGGCAGCAGCCCATACGCTGTATGAAAAAAGCGATCCGTCTCATCTGCCCGGCCCCGGAGGCGAGATCAACCTTGAAAATACCGTATTCCGCGAACTTCCCGGAGGCAGGGTGGAAATAAGCGGCAGCCGATTTGTACCGTCCAGAGATTACTGGATAAAACTCGAAGGCGCCCGTCCGGCAGGTTTCAGGACAATTTCCGTTTCCGCTACCCGCGATCCGGTTATGATCAGGGAAATCGATGGAATTTTTAAATCGGTTGACCGGCAGGTAAAAAGTTTTCTGCAAAAAGAAAAAATAAGGGGCTCGGTACAGTTTCTGGTATACGGTAAAAACGGGGTAATGGGTGAAATGGAACCGGTTAAAAAAATCTTGAGCCATGAACTGGCCATAGTGATAAACGCAAGCGGCGAGAGCCAGTCAGCAGCCGATTCGCTGTGCGGACTTACGCGCTCTTCCCTCCTGCATTACGGTTACAGGGGGCGCATTTCCACTGCCGGTAATCTGGCCTTTCCCTTTTCGCCTTCAGATGCGCAGATGGGGCAGATTTATGAATTCTCGATTTATCATATCATGCAGATTTCCGATCAGAATATTTTCCGTAAAACCATTAAAAGGATGGGAAAAAAATGAAAAATTCCGTTGTAAATTATGCATCTGTCATACGATCAAAAAACTCCGGGCCTTATGAAATAACCTTTGATATAATATTTACTTCTCCCGCAGCTTTTAATTTATGGAAGAAAAAAAACATTATAACACCCGCAAAAATTGCGTCATTATACGGCATCGGTTTAAAAAGCATTCTTAAAATAATATGGTTCAGCCCAGCTCATGCTGTAAAAATTACCATCAAGCGGCCCATACCGTCAGGCCATGCCGGAGAAAGGGATATTTATGGAGCCCAGCAGCATGCTCCGCTTCTGGATCTTTGTTTATGAGCGCTTTGACTGCACACCGGGAAACCCTGCTTTTTGCCGTGTATTATGCACCGCGCGGCCGGGCGCGTCTTTATAAAACCGCACAGGAAGTAGCGCAAAAGCATCTGCTGCCTACGGATCTTTTAATCGGCATAATAGGTACTGCCGGTTCCGGAAAATCCACTTTAATCAAAGGCCTGTTTCCGGGACTGGAGCTTACCAATGACGATCGGGGCGTAAATCTGCGCAAGGCCCCTATATTTGAATTTGATCCGGAAGATCCGTTCTCCGGGCATACCTTTCACCTTGATGTAAGATATGAACTGGCTTTCCGCCAGGCCTTTCAGATAGCAGAAGCCATAAAAAACGCTCTGACTCATAACCGGCGGGTTATTGCCGAACATTTTGATCTCATATATCCTGCTCTGAAATTCAATGCGCATGTGCTGATTGGTATTGGCGAAGAAATTATTGCTGCCCGGCCGACAGTATTCGGTCCTTTTCCTGAAAAAATAAAACCCCTGGTAGACAAAACCGTACAATACCGCCTGATGGCTCATTCCGCCGAAGATATCACCTCGCGTATTTTAGAGAAAGAATATAACTACACCCGGCCGGTAATTCACTCCGATGTGCGGCATGGTTTTGTCATCAGTTTTTCCGAAAAACCGGAAATTGATATTAGCGAGCTTGAAAAAAAGGTTAGGAAAATTATTGATAATGACGTGCCGATCTGCCCGGCCGGCGAAGACCGTATCCGTATCGGCAATGATGAAATGTCGTGTACCGGAACGCGCACCCATGTAAAATCCTCGGGCATGATAAAAAATTTCCGCCTTGTTGACAAATTCGTCAGGGATGAACTTAATGATGAATGGCTTCTGGTAGGCAGAGTAGGAGGGGATGACATTACCGGCTTTGAAGCCATGCTTGCTGTCAGCGAGGTGTAATACCTCCGGAATTAATTATTTTTTCCGTACCCGCAAGTGAGAAACTTTTAGTATTTGTTATAAATGATATTTATTTTTGAAATTATATATTCAAGATAGTCGTTATGATTCGGAGGGACATACGAATCACCTGGGCTGAGAGCAGTCGAAGTAATGAAAATAATTAAACTACCCGCTCCGCTGGAGTAC
>DNNS01000676.1 GCA_003497555.1 Spirochaetia bacterium | reverse complement strand
AAAATGCAACTATTGGATACGGTGAATTAATTCATTATGGCCCCGTAACTGAAAAAGATAGGGAACGTTTTAATCCCGGGTGGACTGAGAAGGTAGCCCAATCTGCATTGAAAGAGAAAACAGCAGAATTTGACAGCATGGTTAATAATCGTGCAAAATATAGAAATTTAAATTTATCGCAAGAACAATTTGATGCTTTATCAGTCCTAACATATAATTGCCCTAAAGGCGGTCTATCTGTAATGAATGACATTAAAGCTGGAAAAAGCACGGAAGAAATTAAAAAAACATGGTTATCATATAACACGCAAGACGGAAACGTTGTAAAAGGTCTAACGAATAGAAGAAATGCAGAATGGATTTTATTTAGCACAGGTAAATATAAAAAAATTATTAAATGAATAAAAATATTTACTTCTTTATATTTTTTCTTTTTGTTATTAATTGTAATGGACAAACTAATAAAACTGTAATTAATTTAAACAATTTTCCTTATGGTAAATGGAAAATGACAGGGTACACTAACTACAAAAGTCCTATGATGTCTAAAGAAAAAGTTGATAAAATGATAAAAGAAAATCAAAACTTGCATTACGAACGAAACTATTTTTATTTTGACAGTTACGCATTGAATAATCCTGAATACAGAATATTAAATATTGGCTTTGAAAAAAAATCTAATTTTATTAATCATAAAACCAGTTATGGTTTTGGATTTTTATTGAACAGAAAACATATGAATGTACTTCAAGTTTTGAGCAATAACAATCTTTGTTATGAATTTGAAATAATCGATGATAATAAATTACTAATGCTATACGCAGGTTATTTATTATTTATCGAAAAGGAAAATAATTAATCCCCCCAAACCTTACGTCCGCAAAACGAACCGCAAAAAAACAGATGTCAGTTGAAAATAAGGTAAATTTAATAAAACAACTGTAGAATATATCTGTTTTATTAAATTTACGGGAGTTCCAATGGAAATAACTTATCAAAATCCATTCCAAAAACCAGGTAATTGGTATAAAGGTAATCTGCATGCGCATACAACCATGTCGGATGGGAAAAAGACACCGGAGGAAGTAGCCATACGCTATGAAAAAGCCGGATATCATTTTTTGGCAATTACGGATCATAACAAACGTACTGTTATTCCCGGTTATCAAGGCAATATTCTGCTCATCCCGGGCGAGGAAATAGATATTACCTGCGGAGGCTGTTACCATTTTATTGCCATAAATACAAAACAGGAACTGGGTCTGGATCCTGAAAAAAGAAAAAATATGCAGCCGCAGGAGATCATCACTGCAGTTCGACAAGCAGGCGGCAGTGTAATTCTGGCTCATCCTTACTGGTCAAACGAGACCATTGAAATGACAAAACTCTGCAGCGGTGTGCTCGGTATTGAAGTGTTTAATCACTGCTGTTATACTGATTGGGGCAATGGACATTCCATGGCGCATTGGGATGATATGCTGCGTCTGGACATTAAAGTAAACGGTTTTGCTGTTGATGATGCGCATGCCTATACAGTACGCGATTTCCAGCCTGATGATTCATGCGGCGGATGGATAATGGTGAAGGCAAATCATTGCACTGCTGACGAGATTATGACTGCCATCCGGAGCGGTGATTTTTATGCTGCAAGCGGTCCGGAAATACACTCGGTAACAATCAGCGAAGAAAAAATTACTGTTGAAACATCTCCTGTGCGCTCGATTGCGTTTCGTACTCCGCGCTGGGGCGGAAAACGTATGCAAAACGCAGATAATAAAATGATGACCTGTGCGGAATATATACCCAAAAGCTCAGGGGTCAGATGTATACGCGTTGAATGTACAGATGAACTCGGACGTATGGCATGGACTAATCCCATGTGGTTTTCGTGAATAATTGATGAATATTGCTCACCAACTGATTAATGACCAAAGAAATCACACAGGATTACCGGATAAAATACACCGGTAAAATCTGTGGATTCAGATATTTTTTTCAGAGATATTGGGGTTTATAAACAGGGAAAGTTCCAAAGGGTATGATTTTTTTTCTTNNTGGGGCATACTCTTTTTTTTCCCACCGTGCAAATTTATTGTTGTTTTATTTACCAAAGAAATAAATTTGCACCCAGTTCCAAATTTGACCATAAGCCGGTTTGAAGTTATATTTAGATCGAAATACGGAGGTGCTTTATGCGCAGTAATATGAAAAAATTGTTCGTTTTATTTGCAGTTACCCTGAATATTGTAATAGGAATAGTAATTGCTTCAGTATTTTTTCTCAGTAATTTTCCGGGACGAGATCGGGTATTTGCCGAGGCAGCAAGCCATACATTACTTACCGCAGATGAAATTGACTTTGCATCCAAACTGCAGAATATTTACAATAAAGTAGCTAATTTAAATCTGCCGGCAGTGGTAAATATCAGTATAGAAGTGGTTGTACAGCAGCAGGGCGGTTACTTTGATCCTTTTGGCGATGATGATATTTTTGAATTCTTTTTCGGGCCCCGGCGCCGCGCACCGCAGCAGCAAAAAGAAAAAAAGCAGGTTACTCCCGCCGGTTCCGGGTTTATCATCAGCGAAGACGGTTATTTAATCAGCAATCACCATGTAGTAAAACAGGCAAATAAAATCTTTGTAAAACTGCATAATTCCGAAAAAGAATACACTGCGGAAATCGTGGGTACTGATCCTGATCTTGATATTGCACTTTTAAAAATCAAGGAAAAAGAAAAATTTCCATTTGTGAAACTGGGCGATTCCGATAACCTTAATATCGGCGATATTGTAGTAGCCATCGGTAATCCCTTCGGCCTGAAATCAACATTTACAACCGGAGTGGTTTCCGCCAAAGGACGAAAAGAACTGGGTATAAACAAATATGAAAATTATATTCAAAGCGATGTAGCTATCAACCCTGGAAACTCCGGCGGAGCATTAATCAATGTTTTCGGAGAAGTTGTGGGCGTAAATACCGCAATCATCAGCCCCAGCGGGGGAAATATCGGTATTGGATTTTCCATTCCAATCAACATGGTTAAAAGTATAATTGATGATCTTAAAAAAGACGGAAAAGTCGCACGCGGATATTTGGGTGTAGGTATACAGGAAGTTACTCCTGATATTGCCAAGTCGTTTGGAATAAAAGCTGAAGGCGTTTTGATTCCGCAGGTATTTAAAGATTCCCCGGCAGAAAAAGCAGGCATTAAGCCCGGAGATATTATCATCGAATATGACGGGAAATTTGTTAAAGATACCTATAATCTCCGCAATATGGTGGCTGAAACCAAACCTGGAAGCAAGGTTAACATCAAGGTTCTGCGTGAAGGGAAAGAAGTTACGGTCACAGCAGAAATTACCAAGCAGGAAACCGGTTCTCTGGCCCAGGCAACTACCGAACAGGTAGCCAAAGGGGCTTTTTTAGGCGTGCATGCATCCGACATTACCGAATCCGCAAAACGGCAGTACCGTTTATCGGCATCAGAAGGAGTATTAATCACCGGCCTGGACGAAAATTCTCCTCTTAATGACAAAGGCATTCAGGCAGGCGATGTAATCGTACATATGAATAATTCTAAAATCCGCAACCTCAATGATTTTTTAAAATTTGCCCGTGAAAATGAAAAAAATAAAAATTTTCGTCTTTTTATTCAGCGCGGCGAAATGGTCTGGATAATTGCCATTAATATAGATTAAAAATCTATATTTTAACAGGAGGATTATATGGCCTTGACGGATTTTTTTAAAAAAAGCGCTTTATTCGGCCTGGGAGTTTTATCTCTTTCCCGCGAAAAAGCGGAAGAACTGGCATCTGATCTCATTAAAAAAGGCGAGCTCAGCAAAGAAGAAGGAACAAATTTCATCAATGACATTCTTGATAAAGCGCGTAAAACCGAAACCGAGCTTGAAGAAAAAATTAAAAGCGCCGCAGCCAGGGCTGTGGAAAAAACAGGACTGGCCTCCAAAAAAGATATAGAGACTCTGGAAAAACGAATAACAGATCTGGAAAAAAAATTAAATAAACCGGTTTGATATTGTGAAGGCCCCGCTGCCCAATTACCGGCATATCAGGCGCTACCGCCAGATTGCAGGTATTCTGCTTAAATACGGTTTCAGCGAGGTATTAAGCCGTTTTAATGCCGAACCGGTCTTCCGCATTCGCAGCAGAAAAAAGGCCGATCAGGCAATCATCCGTAAAACTGCTGCCGAACGGTTTCGTCTGGTTCTTGAAGATCTGGGGCCGGCTTTTATCAAATTCGGGCAAATGCTCTCTCTGCGCGAAGATTTACTGCCGTCAGCATTTATCTCCGAATTATGCAAGCTTCAGACCGGAGCTGCCGAACTTCCTTTTTCCGTACTCCGGCCAGTAGTGGAAAAAGA
>DNNS01000537.1 GCA_003497555.1 Spirochaetia bacterium | reverse complement strand
TCAATTTCGATGACACCATCAAACTATCGGAGTATTGCAGCAGAATAGGGCTAAATGCTATATCATCAATTCCACCGATTTATCCGCCGGCAGGGCTTGCCTCAATTAATCAATATTACAGCGATATCTGTGCCGCAGCAGATATACCATTCATAGGTTATATCAACACCCAATCCGAAGCGCTTGTCAGCAATCCCGATTTTCTGGAGCATATCAGCGGTATTAAAAATTTTATCGGGTGCAAACTTACAACCAACAGTATTTACTGCATTCCCTGGATAAAAAAAATCCTTGGCGGGCGCTTTCTGCTGTTTACCGGAAAAGATGAACTTTGCTTTCAGGGTCTCAGCCTGCAGAGCGATGGTGCGATCGGATTATGTCAGAATCTGCTGCCCCGGGCATTTGCTGAAATGTATCAATGGTTTTGCGCCGGCGATTTAAAAAAAGCATCCGCGCAGCAGATAAAAATAAATGAAGTAATCGACAGTTTTCAAAAAATCGGCAAGATCGTTTCATCGCAGAAAAGCATACTGAACTATCTGGGCTACCAGGTCGGTGATGCCCGCAAGCCGTATGAAAAAATAACTGGTCCGCAAATCGCTGTCTTACAGAAATCTCTGATGAAAAATACTTTTTTTGTGAATAACTGCATCTGAGGGATTATTAGTATATGAAAGAATTTCTAGAAAAGAACTGCGTGGTGTGAAAGTGGGCTGTAAGGCTTAAATAAAATCTATTATTTAGGAAATATTTTATGAAGTTCGCATCCATGTTTTTTATAGTTTTTTCTGCTGCAGCCTGGCCGAGTTGGTTTTCAAATTTTTCTTATAGAAAGCAGATAATTCTCTCATATGCAATAGGAAATGACTTGTCAAATTATCCTGCTTTAATTTATTTAACAAGCGATAATGATATGGCAGAACATGCTTCGTCAAATGGAAAAGATATTTTTTTTACAGACTATTCCGGCGCCAATCTTCTTGATTATGAAATTGAGCATTATGATTTTTCTTCTGGTTGTCTGTGCGTCTGGGTGCGAATACCTCTTTTATCGGCATCAGAAAGCACTTCAAATACGATTTTTCTATATTACGACAGGAATTTAACTGCACCAGCACATAACTCAAGTAATACATGGAATGATGATTATAAGGGAGTATGGCATATGTCTCAAGATCCCTCCGGCACAGCACCACAAATTTTTGATAGTACAATAAATACAAATCATGGTTCAGCGAATGGTACGATGCCTGGCGGCAGCCTTGTTGCTGGAAAAATCGGTAAATGTTTAACATTTGATGGTATTGATGATTATATAAATACTCAATATAACACAAGTAATTATTCAGATTTTACAGTTGAAGTGTGGACATGGATTGCCGGTTCTCAAAATCTTGTGAAACCTACGATTATCAGTGAAGCAAACTGGGTAAGTTCTGTCCGAGGGTGGATAATCAGAGGAAACACTGGAGGAGTTTGGCAGATATCTTTTGGTGACGGTGTAAGTTATGACACAAGCAATGTTACTTCCAATATAACCACAGACACCTGGAACCAAATATCCCTATCTTATTTATCCGCGCAAGGCAAGGTGAGTACTTATGTAAATGGTGTATTTAGCGGTCTCATAACGCATGCTTTCTCAAACGGAAATACTGCGGTATCGTTTGGTCGAGCCAATAGCTTGAACACAGCAGATAGTTATTTTAAGGGATTTATTGATGAAATAAAAATATCGAAAATTGCCCGTTCCTCCAACTACCTAAAGACTAGTTATGCGAACCAGAACACTCCCGGGTCTTTTCTTGATGTTGGAATTGAGCAACGGCTGGGATATGCAAATATCAGTATTAAGATCACTAATAATAATCCCGGTGTACGCATGCTGGAAATACCTGTTGCCATAAGCGGAGGTACGAACATTGATCTCAAGGTCGACCTTTTTGAAACGAAGGTACTGTATTTAAATACCAATGATGTTTTTTCCAATCCAGTCCTTATAACTCCGTCTTTCGCCGGATATACGTTTATGCCTTCATGTAGTGGATTGTTTACTACAGCCGGCGCTTGTGAAGAAAATATTTTTTTCAATATGTCATCCAGGCTATATACAATTTCAGGATTTATTTANNAATATGCCTGTTTTTTTATCAGGCGTTAAAGAACTGAAGACATTTTCTGCCCAAAATGGATATTATTCATTTAACGTTCCGCCTGGTATGTATTCGCTTTTTGCTACTAATTTACAATACCCGTTTTTACCTAAATCTACCAATGTGACGGTAATATCTACCAGCCTATATGATGTTAATTTTATACATAACATAGATCCCTATGCAAAAAATACTGCGGATAAAAATAATTTTACTCTGCTAAGCGACCGAATTATTAAATTGGATCAAAATAACTTTTACATAAGGATATACAACCATAATCAAAAAGATATACAAGGTATAATTACACTTCACAGTATAGCCGGAAAAACTATAGAGAAAATCTATGACGGGGCTATGAATTATGGAGAGCTTGAATTTTTATTTTCTGAACACATCAAACTTTCCATGGGTGTATACATTATTCAGATAGTAACTTATTTTGGAACAAATAAAAAGCGCAGCTATTGGGTAGTAAGCATTTTATAGGCGCTAAATGGCTGGATATAGATTTTTTATAATGGCACCTTTTAAAAAAAGTTTTTTAAAAAATGCCATACAACAGGAGTAAAACATGAGACAAAAATTTAAATTTCTTAAAAAATTATTCGGAGTAGTATGCTTGATTAGTTTAAAACCGGCAAGCATTTTTAGTTATGCATTTGTTCTTGATCCTGGCAGCAAAAATCTGATGAACGAACTGCAGTTTGGATCAATTAAGCCGGAGTTGATTGAAGATGAAAAGAAAATTACATTTAAATTTTCTGCATCTGACACCGCAGCAAGTTCCATAATGGTAAAAAATAATGGATTTGAAATAAAGGACGGATTTATTATTAAAATAAAATTCAAGCAGAGTTCAGCTCAAAACAATCCATATCCGCGTATTTTTGAAATCTCCAAAGGAATCCAGCTGAACATANNAGGAAATAATCCAAATAAAATTAATTTTTTCATTTACAATTTTGACGGGAAGGAATATGTTAAATTTGAGGATAATCTGAATGAAAATTAATATAATACAGTTTTTCTTGCTTATGACAAAGCAGGAAAAAGAGCGTTTTTCAAGTTAAATGACAGTAATGATTTTAAATCAGAAAATGTGGAATTTGAAATCGGCAGTTCGATCAACAAACAGTTTTTTTTAGGAGCGACTTCGCTTGATAATTCCCCGAGGGGATTCAATGGATTCATCGAATACCTGACAATAGATTCTCCATACACCGACGCAGAAAAGCCCTTTGCCAAAACAATAATAAAAAAAAAATCTTTCAGTTTTGTTGCAGGCAGGGATGATATAGCAGACACTTTTATCACAAAAAGCGAATATCAAGATGTAGTAACTGAGCAGGGAATAAAATCTATAGCTTTTACACAGGATGGCAGCAGGTCTCTGCAAATAAAAGATTTTAATCTATATCTTGAAAAGGGTTTTTCAATAAAAATAAAATTTAAACCTGACAACAAACAGGGAAACCCGTACCCCAGGCTGATTGAACAGCCAGGAACATACCTTTTAAATTATATGTATGAGCAAAAAATGATCAAATTTATTATTTATGACGCAGATAAAAAATATATTGATGCTGCAGTTAAGTTTGTTCCGGATAATGCTTTTCATGATATCGAGGCCGTGTATCAGCCGGGTCAAAATTTCATATCAATAAAACTTGACGAACAGAATCCCTGCGTAGTTCCGCTCGATAATCTAAATGTAGTCTTTAAAGAAAATGCCCCGGTAATTATAGGGGCAGATAAACTTGGTGAATCTCAACGTGCTTATTGTGGACTAATAGCGAATGTGTCAATTGCGATTCTGAAGGAAAATGAGTTAAAAACCGATCTAAGATTAAAAGCAACAAAAAGTGTAAAAAACAAACAAGGAGAAATTCCAATAGAAAAAGTTATTGTTGAAAATGCTTGTGCCTGGCCAAAACTGATAAAAATGAAAAATGGTCACACGCTTGTTGCTATTTATAACAAACCAAATCACGGGACTTCCGAGGGAGATATCGAATGCTGGATTAGTAAAAACGAAGGAGATACCTGGGAAAAATCCGGTATTGCAGCTCCGCACGAGACAAATGGAAATAGAATACATTGCGCAATCGGGAACGCAGCAAATGGAGAGGTTGTAATCGTAAGTTCTGGCTATACTTCAAATTACCCCCGAGGTATTAAGGGGGAGCCGTTTAGATTTTTTGAAAAAGCATGGATTTGCCGTTCAAAGGATTATGGATTAACATGGACACAGGATAAAATTTCATTTCCCGAGCTTGCAACTCCATATGGTCACATTTTCTACGGCTCGGATAATAATATGTATCTTGCAGCCAATAAGTATTTTACAGATGGGCTGCACTCATATATATATCAAAGTTCTGACAACGGTTTGAGTTGGAAAAAATTTTCATCATTAAACGATAAAGACACGCATGATGAG
>DNNS01000472.1 GCA_003497555.1 Spirochaetia bacterium | reverse complement strand
TTGAATTTTGACGGGGAAAGGGGTATAATGGATTTGTGTTGAAAAAGGAAAGTTCTATATAATATTGTTATCGCTGCTATCGGATTTAACTGGGTAAGAGTAACATTACTTAACAGGCAAACGCACAGGAAAGTAATGCTATATTAAATATATGGATAAAGCATTAAATAACAGCCGATACATTGCAGGTAAACAAATTTTTCAGCCGGATTTCCCTTTTTATATTAAAAAATATCTGCATCGGCCTCATCAATTCAATTCCCGCCAGCGTAATTTTAGAGATTTTTGGAAGATAATCTATATTATTAAAGGCAGCGGCTGGAAATATATCAATACCCGTCAATATCCGCTTGTGCCAGGAAATATTTATTTCGTTCATCCGGAAGATCAGACCACTTTTGAAATCAATCCGCCCTGTATTGAAATATATAATATTTTGTTTTTACCAATATTAATTACTGAGTATATCCAAAGGATTAGTGATGATTTTAGTTTTTTTTCGATTTTTCAAAAAAATTTTCATACTAAAACTACCGAAACACAGCGTGAACTTTTATACGTTCTTGACTCCAACCGGGAGATAGAAACTTTGATAAAAAAAATGGAACGGGAATTTTTAAAAAAAGATTTTTACTTCCAGGAAATTTTAAAATTTCAGTTAGTGGAATTATTAGTGTTAATCTCCCGGCGCAGCAAAAAAAATATAGTAAAAAAAACTAAATATAATTTAATAGAATATTTAAATCATTTCGTACATGAGCATTGCTGTGAATCAATTAATTTAAATACTCTTTCCCAAGAAACCGGTTTTTCAAAAAGTCATATTTGCAGGGAATTTCACGCGGCAACCGGAAGAACATTGATTGAATTTTTACGGGAAAGACGTTTGTCACTTGCCTGTGATTTATTAAGAAGAACAAATACCTCAGTGACCCGGATTTGCTATGAGTGCGGGTTTAATGATTTGAGTTATTTTAACCGTTCTTTTCAAGCTGCCTTCAAAACTTCACCAGCTAAATATAGAAAAAATTATGGACAATATTGATATTTATATACTTTCTGCAAAACTTGAAAATTTATCCAGGTTTTAAGACAATTTTACATTATAATATAAATCATAATGGCACCAGGAAAAAACCATTTAATATTAATGGATATATAACGTTGATCTGCTTACGGAAATACAGCAATAATACTGAGTTTTATCAAGGTGTGTTGTTTGTGACAAGGTAAAAAAAATAAAAAGGAGAAATCGTGTTATGAAGATAAAAATTAAAGCAACTGCCGTAGTCATTATTCTGTTAACTGCAGTAATGCATATCCCCGTATATGCAAAACTTCTGGCCTGCTGGCCTCTGGATGGCAATGGAAAACCATCAGCCGGAAACACATCGATCAAATTTGAATCGAATCCCGCCTTTGAGATGGACAGATTTGAAAAAACAGGAAAAGCCCTGGTAATTACAGCTCTCAAAGACATCGGGACAATTGAGCCTGATCCGGCGTGGGATTTCAGCGCGGGATTTTCCTTTGAATGCTGGGTACAAGTCTTTTCTGAGGCGCATGCGGGTATTTTCTACCAGGAACAGGGCGTGATTATACGCACAACCGCGGAAAGAAATATACTCTACGGCTTTGCCTGGGATCCGGCTAAAAACAATTGGCATAAAGCCCTTGCCTCGGATAAAGGAATTAATAAACACCGCTGGCAGCATCTTGTATTCACTTTAGAAAAAGGCATAGCTTGTTTTTATATCAACGGAGAAAAAAACAGGCAGATTGGGTCGTATCCGGGCGATGTGCCAATTAATAAAAAATATCAAAAATATCCTTTTGTTATCGGCAACTTTAGCAAGAACATATTAAACGGATCGATTGATGACATTAAAATATATAATCACGCGCTTAGCGATGATGAAGTTAAAGATAATTATGCTGCCTCAAAACCCGATAATGCGGGAGTTCAGACTTCGTCAAAAACCGCTGAGCAAAGACTGACCATTTTTGTGTCTGAAAAAAATGGCGTAAACCTTGACGGCAATATAAATGAAAACGCGTGGAATGATTTAGAATGGAGCTCCGGTTTTACCCATTATAAATCAGGGGCTCCTGCTGTTCACCCCACAAGTTTTAAGTCAATATGTAATGAAAAGGGGCTCTTCTTTGCCGTAAAGTGCGGGGGCGGAAAAGTTGTTGCTGCGAAAGAAGGGCTGATCAGGGAAAAAGGAGAAATTTATAAGGATGATGTTGTAGAAATTATTATTACACCGAACATATACCAGTATGACAATATCAGGCAGCTTGTTTTTAATGCAAAGGGCGCGCAGTCACAATACCTGTATACTAATGAAATCCCCTGGCAGGTTAAATCCAGAATAAACGGCGACGGATATACAGCTGAAGTATTCATTCCTTATGAGAGCCTCGGATTGGGTAACAATAAAATCATCGGATTCAATATATGCCGGGAATCAAAAATAGAAGGACAAGAACAGGATATTTCCAGCTGGGCAGGGGTAAAAGAGTCTTTTGTAAACACGTTTTGCGATTTCGGTATTCTGGTCTTCGGGAAAAAGGATAAAAATGATATTGAACCTCCTAAAATAGTTATCAATGGAGTAAATATAGAAATTAAAAACAGCAATCCGTCTTCGGACCTTCGTGCCTTTATTTGCTACCGGGAAGGAATTGGCACGCGCGAATTTAAATACCACAAAAAAAATATAAACCTGCAGCCGGGAGAAAATGCTTATCCGCTAACCGACTTTCCGCATTTATCAGGCGGCAAGCATATTCTTACCGCAGTGAAATATAATAATACCGAACCAGTCTCTGTAGCCACAGTCTTCTTTTATACTGATGATCCGCTGCTTGCGCTTCGTTTGTCATATAAAAATCCTGTTTTAATTCCAGCGCCCAAAAAAGAATTCTGGAGTCCAGGCATTTTTAATTTCAAGACTGTAAAAGAAATTATTTTTTATCCTTCACCTGACGGACTTGAGGAAAAGACCGCACAAAAAATACAGAAATATCTTGCCGAATACGGCTTGCCTGCAGTTACAATAAAACAAGGAACAGAAGTTTTTATTAAAAACAATGCCGTTATTATGGGATCCATAAAAAATGACACATTTACAGCTGCATTGAAAAATGATAACGCCAAAATGCTTTCAGCCGTAAACAGTATACCGGTTCAAAAAGACGGATATGTCCTCAAGACTGAAAATTCCAGGGCAATTCTTGCTGGCCAGGACGGCGCCGGCGCTTATTATGCCTTCCGTACGCTCCTTCAGATAATCCGTCAGGACCCAGATGCTGTACCCGAATGCTCCATTATTGACTGGCCGGATACTGCTATTAGAGGAATTACTGAAGCATCGATCCTTAATTCACACAACAGTGATCAATTATGGGAAGAGTATATCTTTGAATGTGTTGCTGCATATAAATATAATGAACTGCAATTATGCTCCAGATATTTAATTTTCAGTACAGACCCGGTTGTAGGAGCGGCTGGCAATGGCAGTGTCGATTTTGTCAAAAAGGCGGTCTCTATCTGCAAAGAGCATTTTATTGCTGTTGTGCCCTTTATGATGAGCCACAGCCATTCAGACTGGCTGCTGAAAGCTCATCCTGAATTAGCGCAATTTCCCGAAAAATATAATGTTAAAAAAAGAACAGGCGTTCCCATGTTGGCAAATCCCAATCATCCGCAATTTTATAACCTGCTTTTCCCGCTTGTAAAAGAGAGCTGGGAAATATTTGGAAAATCAAAAAGTTTTCATATCGGCCATGACGAAATAGAAGATTATGGTCCAGGTGATGAAAATACAGCGGCTGAGATACGCGAAATAATACTGCAGGACATTTTAAAACAGGCAAGTTTTTTAAAGGAACTGGGCGTCACAGAGGTACGCATGTGGGCCGATATGCTGATAAAAGATTTCAACGGAGGGCCGCCGTTAAATACTGAATTAATTCGGGATAAACTCCCTAAAGACCTGATTACCCCGATGCACTGGCTTTCGATGGGGACCCGCGAAGCCGGACTTGAAAAAACGCTGGTAAAATCGGGTTTTAAAAATATTTTATTTTCTGCGAACCGGACAGAATATGCGGATAAACTTCCTGATGATCCGCAAAAATTCAAGGGATTTTATGCGAACAGGTGGGCATCTACAGCGCACTGGTTTATATTTCCTGATACTCTTTATAAAGGCGGCGATAAAAAAATTCGCTATCAATTCATGGGCATAGCCTACCAGGGAGATATGTTCTGGAATATTCTGGGCAAAAAAAAACCCTTCACCGAATTTCTTTCAGCATCAGGCACCGGCCTCATGCGCATCACTTCATCGTGCCCGGCCGGATCAAAAACGAAATATGCCGAAATACAGGGACCATCTCATATAAAAGAGTTTGATCAATGGCGGCTTCCGCAAAAAGGTTTTAATTTTTCACCGATAGAAAAAGAAATTGATTCTTCACGGTTTAAAACACTTCATCAAAAACAAAGCATACTCCTTAATGTCCAACACCCTCGTATTACCATGCCTGTTAATAAAACCGGCTCTCATATAGCTCTTCTGCACACGGCGCATTTATTTATTAAAGATCATGATCTTTTTATAAATAAGGTTCTTGGAAAATATCTTTATTATCAGCGTCTGAAACAAAGCAGCCATAGCAACGTAGATGGACCCGCCGTGGCTGAATACATTCTTGAATACAGCGATGGAACAATTTATAAAAAAGATATCATCCTGGGATACAATCTGTATTTATGGAACGGGAACAGCTATGCCAGCTTACCCTATCTCCTTTTTGCTGTAAGTGAGATATGGGAGGCCAAATACAATGCGGATGATCATCTGTCCGCGCAGATATTCATATTAAATAATCCGTATCCTGAAAAAATAATTAAATCACTTACTCTGCAAAAAACCGAACCAGCGGTAGAAATCGCAGTATTGGGAATATGCTGTGGAACAAATTAAGAGGCGATGACAGAATAACGGAATTCTGTTCCTGGTATACAAATCTGAGACAGTGTTTACCCGTTTATGCTTAAACAAATTGCCAGGTCTTTTCTTGCTAAAGGGCATATTAAAGCCAGACAGCCTGAATTACTGTACATTACTCAGACGACAAACCTTTATTGAATCGCGAATGCAGTCTGATATGAAAAATTTTTCCATTTTTTAAATCAGCCAGGTTTTCGTTTATTATTTTTGCAGTATGATGGCCCAGTTTGTATCCCGGCATCTCCATGGCGCTAAGCAGATCCTGCTGTAACCGGTCACTGTTGCCAATGCCGAAGATCTGGACTTGACCGGGAATAGGAATTTTTTTCTTTTTCAGAAAATTCATGGCCCCGAATGCTATTGCCGTGTTAATGCCGATGATGTTCGCCGGGAAGGAAATTTTTTCAAGATTGGTTTTTATAAGATCATATCCGTAGCGTATCTCAAAATTTGTTCCGGTTAATTCTGCGGTATTTAAATTATTTATTATTTTCCCGGCTGGAAAAAATTTTTTAAAAAATTTAATCCGCTCCCGCTGCCAGACATATTTTTGTACCGGCAGCGTTAATAAATAGGTGCGGAATCGGTGATTAATTTTTTTTGATAATGCATACATGATTTCCCGGTTGGAATAATCTACAGTAGAAATCAATTGGCGGTAACGGGCAGGAAGATCTACTATGGTAATTAAAGGCAATTTCATTTTTTTTATTTTTTTAATAAAAGAACGGTTGAAATTATATACATACGGAACATACACCACAGCACCGGTTCGCCTGTTTTTAAAATTCCGCATAACAATTTCCAGCAAATCCGCTTTGGCTATATCATATATCTCTATAGCGATATTGTTACGGGTGCAGTAGCGGGTAAGGCCGCGAATGTATTCAAAACTGAAAAAATACATAAAAGGACAGTCAAAATCAAGGGCAATAAACAAGGCAATTGTTACGGGCGGATGCTTACCGGGGTTTTCATTTTTTTTCAGAATTCTGTTGCCAAGGCCTTTTTCATGAATAATCAGGTTTTTATTTTTCAGTACGGCAACCGCGCGGGAAATAGTTCTCTTGGCGGAATTATAATATTTCATCAATTCGGGCTGCGAAGGAAGATAATTGCGGAACCTTGCGGATTTTACCCGGTTTTCCAAATCTGCAGCTATGTGTTTATATTTTTCTTTAAACGGCATTATATTATTGTAGTCGACTAAATAAAAATTGTCAAGAAATCCGGTTTTTACATTAAAAATTCTTGTTAATTTAATATGCCGGCAATATAATATATGTATGTATTCGTATGGTGGAAATAATCTATTCAAGCAGAGATTTTTATGAATAAAAAAAAACCGGCAGGACATAGGATCTTCCTGAATCTTGCAGTTGCATTTATAGCGGGTGCCATACATCTTTTTTCCATGCCAAGTTATGATGACGTGCTGGTTGTGTATAATGCAGTAAATTCCGATTCCTATGAAGCTGCCAGGTATTTTCAGACCAACAGAAATATTCCTGCTCAAAACCTGGTATCCTATAGTTGGGGTAACAGAGACGGGCTTCTTGCCGCCATGCAGGCGGGCATTGACTCAATAACCATTAGCGGAGGCGCAATTAACTATATAATTATGAGCCTGGGATTTCCCCGTACTGTGGCTAATTCGCCATATTCCGGAACTTCCATACTTGACATCTGGCTTGCCCACAAACTCAGCAGAAGCGGCATTTCGTTTTTAGCGGCTGATAAACAGCCTTATTGTTATGCGCGCACTAATATATACAATCAAAAAACCAATGCAGCTTTCAGTTATAAAAGTTTCGGATTTCAGATCATCAGCAGGCTGCCTGATGAATTGGGCGTTGCCAGGCGGCTGATAGACAATTCAGGCGCTGCTGCATTTAATATAGATTACGAAAACATCAAGTATCTTCTGTATCAGCAAAATAATGCCAATGAAATCGGAGTAAAGGGTACCGAACTAAAAGCCAGAGGCGTAAATTTTTTCTATCAGAAAACCAGTGACGAAGGATTTGTAAACGATTTCAACAATATCATGTTCGGAGATTTTGACTGGGTAAGCGGCGATGTCGGAGGTTTCGGCGGACTGCAGAGCGAATATACCTGGTTTCCCGCTGCCTATCACGACCTTTCCTTTGAGAAAGGTGGTATGACCATGATATTCCGCTCCGGAACCGGAAGTTCTTTGGGAGAAAAATACGGCGGGCTTTCTTACGTGCATGCGGACGGCAGCGGATATACCAATTACCAGACCTTTGCGGATTGGCTGGTAAGAAATCATACCTGTGCGGCTATAGACATGGTAAACAGCCGGATATTCTGCGGAACAGGAGTCAGGTATTTTAATTTTGCAGCAAGCGACGGTGATTTTCCCACGCGTAAAATGGAAAAACGCGCGGGCAATGGAGTGGCTGTATACAATCTGTCCGGAGCTTTACAGCAGATATGGAACTCATCAAACTCGGGGCTGCTCGACAACAGAGTAACAAAAATTGTCTCTGATACCAATAACAGCAGGATGTATTTTCTCTGTTATGACGGAGTTGTAGCGCTTGATTTGCTTACTGATACCTGGCAGACTATTAACCTGCTTTCTGCTGCCAATGCGGTACCCTATGATCTCTATATAGATGAATATACCAGGGGCACGAATATTTATGTCAGTTATCTCTACGAAACCACAACCTATAATGGCTTAAACAGGTCATCATCCATATCCGGAGCTGATGATTATATTTTTGAATACAACACTGTATCAAATACTGTTAAAAAATTTGATATAGCAGGGTCATCTTATCTTAAATATCCGCAAATAATCAAGACATCCATGGATACTTTATGGGTGTATTCCCCAAAGTCTTCGTCAGAACGCAGGTTATATAAGTACAATGTAGCTACATCCAATTCTATAAAAATTTTTAACCTGACCGCTCTGGACGGGACAAATTACCTGATGCAGATTTCTGCGGGCATTGCCTCGGCCTCGGTGAGCGGAACCAATTATGTATGCCTGGCCCAGCAATGGCTTGTTTCCGGCAGCACCAACAGCGGAGTATTATGCCTGGCGGATCTTTCAGGCAGCAATTACTCGGTACTCAGAGCAGGCAGCGATGCAGCGCCGTTTAATTATGCGGAACATTTTCCGTTTAATGCCATTTCCGATCCTTATAATTCTTCACAGGTGTACCTTATGTCCTACGCCTATGATCTTGCCCGGGATACGGATTCAAAAATCATCCGTGTGGATCTTGCCTCCCGTAGCGCAGTGCTTTTAGCGAACAATAAAAATTTATTAGACGCTGCGGTTTATTTTTCCGGAACAACAAATATCTGGCTGGCACAGACAGGTTATAACGGCTGGCACAGGCCGGCAAGCGATTATATCTATTTCGGCGCCTGCGCTACCGGCGGCGGATTCAGTCATAGCGACTATAATTATGATGATGACCCGGCCGGGGATCCGGTTGCCGGAGTATTTACCGGGGCAAGCTCCACCATATACGCGCCGAATTCCACATCAACCCCGGGCCAGGTACTGTCCATGGCTGTATATTATACAGGAGGTTTTTCCCTCGGAGAGTCCCGTTACCTTCAGCTGAATTCTTTCCCGAAAACCGGCGGCGGAGGCTGGCAGGGACATGTAGCCTGTTTTGATCCCAAATGCTCTCCCTTTGCGCCGCGGGTAATAACCAACAATAATGATTTTATTATAAACAACGGCCTTGCACGGATCAAGCTTGATTCTCCCGGACTTCCCGATAGTAAAGACGGGTTTATTTCCTCAACTTTAAATACCAATAATGTAAAATTATATGATGCTTTTTCCAATTATCTTCCGCCTTCATACATAATGTATTCCTCTGCCCAGAATGAAATATATTATTATGCTGCTACCAATATTTTGCAGGGCTCAAATTATTATCTTTCACTGAAATGCGGGCATAATGGCATAAAAAATATAGAAGGAGCTGCGCTGATTAACACCAGCTTGGTGGAGTTTAGCGATGAAATCATTCTGGTCTATACCGGCGGCACCAATTCTTCTGATACTAATTTTGATCATTTCAGTATAAGCGGCATACCCGCGGATGCATGGAAAAATTATACGAATTATATAACTATCTCCGCCTGTGATGCAGCCTCAAATTCCAGCTACACTCCGTATTTTACCGGCAGCGTGTTAATAACCACCGAACCTGAAGGCGGTTTTGCTTCGTTTTTCATTCAGTTTTCCAACCAGCACAGCAATATTGTATCCGATATACCAGTTGTTTTTACCGCAACCAGCAGCGGAATTTATACNNATAAAAGCCGTATACCTTGATCAAACAAATGAAACATCTCTCATTAATTATTATCTGTACAACTATGATCATGCGAAGTTCACGCTTCCCTATCTGATTCAGACCAACCAGACTTTTGATTTTACGGTTACCATAGCCGGGCCGGGCAGTAATGCCACAAACGGAGTACGGTCCTATACCAACACGGTGTTTTTTTCCAATAACCTTCCGGATAATATGCCGGCAAGCTATACCTTCACCCTGTCCGACAGCAACAGGACTACTTTCACCAACTGCATCTATCAGACGGGCGGAGATCTTGAGATCGCAGTGTATGGCAGCGGACTCTCGGCAGTAACCAATGCTGTGTATGTGTATCCCGGAAGCAACACCAATGTTGATCATTTCGCAATAAATCCATCGCTTCAAAGCTCTCTTGTCAATCAAACTAATTATATAAACATATGGGCCAGGGATAAAAATTCCAATACGGTTTATTATCCCCCGTTTGTCCATGATATAACCGTAACATCAGAGCCTCCTGGAGGATTTGAACCGTTTATTGTGAGCTTCGCCTCGAATTATTATAATAATTACAAATTTTCCATACCCATTGTTTTT
>DNNS01000527.1 GCA_003497555.1 Spirochaetia bacterium | reverse complement strand
ACAAATAAATTTTCCAGGGAGATTATATGCAAACACCAGCCGAAAATGTAATGAAAGTATTAACCGGAAAAATTACCGATACAGTGCCTTTTACTGTTTACGAAAGAAAAATTCCGCAATGCAAAACAGAACGTGAACTCCGAAACCGCGGCATGTGCATAGTGAACCGGCAATATAATCCATATATAACCTGTATGCCGAATGTAAAACAGGAGTCGCGGACTTATATGGAAAATGGAACCAGTCTGGTACGCACAGAATATACTACTCCTTATGGAACTTTGCATACAATAGATGAGCCGAAAGAATTTACCACCTGGCATCATAAACGGCTGTTTACTTGTAAAGAAGATTACCGGGCGCTGCTTTTTATGGCGCAGGATACCATAATCAAACCGGAATATGAGCGGCTTTTGACACAGGAAGCATACGGAGGCGGTGATATCATTTACCGCGGCAGTCTGGGTTCTGAACCGCTGCAGCAGCTTGTTTCGTCATGGATGGGTGTGGAAAAATTTTCCTATGAATGGATGGATAACCGGGATGAAATTCTGAAGCTATATGAAGCAATCAGGGAAAAAAAACGTGAAATCTATCGTGTGGTTGCGGAATCTCCAGTGCGGCATGTAAATTACGGAGGAAATGTAATTGCTAGTGTAATCGGGCTTGAGGATTTCAGGCGGTATAATGTACCGAATTACGAGGAAGCCTGCGATGTGCTGCACCGCTGCGGTAAACTGGTGGGAGTGCATTTTGACGACAATTGCAGGCTGCTTAAAGACGCTATTGCCGGCACGGCGCTTGATTATATCGAGGCGTTTACGCCTGCGCCTGACACGGACATGACCGTAGCGGAAGCGCGCACAGCCTGGCCTGAAAAAACACTCTGGATTAATTTTCCGTCATCGGTTCATATTGCTCCGCTTGAAACAGTGTATAATACGGCGCGCGATCTGCTGAAAGAAGCCGGGAATACCGGACGCTTTATCATGGGCATCACCGAAGATGTGCCTGCCTGGCGCTGGCAGAAGAATTACCTGGCTATTATGGATGCAATTGACGATCATGGCGGAACAGGCAGATTAAAGAGTTAAAAATTAAATTGAAAGTTTTTTAATCAGATCCCTGATTTCAATCGCTCTTTCAAAATCAAGCAGATCAGCCGCCAGTTCCATTTCAGTTTCAAGCTCGGACAGTATTTGCGCCCTGTTTTTTGAGGAAGCCATTTTTTGCCTGGCAGTTTCCTCCAGCGTGCGATCAGTTTCGCGTTCGATAATATCTTCTACCGGTTTTATGATTGTTTTGGGTGTGATGCCGTGTTCTTCGTTAAAAGCCTGCTGTATTTTACGGCGGCGATCGGTTTCGTCCATACATTCTTTCATGGCATCGGTAATGCGGGTTGCATACATAATTACCCGTCCGTGCAGATTACGGGCCGCCCGTCCTGCGGTCTGCAGCAGTGACTTGCGGGAACGCAGAAAACCGGTTTTATCGGCATCGAGTATGGCCACCAGCGAAACTTCGGGCAGATCAAGGCCTTCCCTGAGCAGATTGATTCCCACCAGAACATCAAATTCCCCGGCGCGAAAGTTTTTAAGAATTTCCACCCGTTCTATGGTGTCAATTTCAGAATGCAGATAACGCACGCGTATTCCGTTTTCAGACAGGTATTTGGTTAAATCTTCCGACATTTTTTTTGTAAGTGTGGTTACCAGCACCCTGAAACCGCCGGAAATTTCCTTATTGATTTCTCCGATTAGATCGTCAATCTGGCCCTCTTCCGGCCTTACCTCTATAACCGGATCAAGAAGCCCGGTGGGACGGTTAATCTGTTCCGCCACATTCTGCGACATGGCAAGTTCTTCGGCACCGGGGGTGGCGGAAATAAAAAGTATCGGGCCGGTTTTGGATAAAAATTCTTCAAAAAAAAGCGGGCGGTTATCAAGCGCCGAGGGCAGGCGGAATCCATAATCAACCAGGGATTTTTTTCTGGCCTGATCGCCATGATACATTCCGCGCATCTGGGGAATAGTAACATGCGATTCGTCGATAATAACCAGAAAGTCTTTGGGAAAATAATCAAGCAGGGTATAGGGAGCATCTCCGGCCTTGCGGCCTGAAAGCTGGCGGGAATAATTTTCAATTCCCGGGCAGAATCCGGTTTCGCGCAGCATTTCCAGATCAAAACCGGTTTTAACCCTGAGTCTTTCTTTTTCCAGCGTTTTTCCCTGTTCTTCAAACCAGGCCAGGCGCAGGGTGAGTTCTTTTTCTATTTCCGGCAAGGCCTGATTAAGCTTGGAAAGCGGCATAACAAAATGCCGGGCAGGATAGATAACGGTTTTTTCCTTGCGGGAGGTTACCTTCATATTAAGAACATCAATTTCAGAAATGCGCTCTATTTCATCTCCGAAAAATTCCAGACGAATGCCCACATCGCTGTAAGCCGGGACAATTTCGATCACATCGCCGCGTACCCTGAAGCCGCCGCGTTCCAGGGTGTTGTCATTGCGCTGATAATGAATATCTATGAGCCGGTACAGAAGTTCTTTGCGGGAAATTATATCTTTTTCCGCCAGGGCAATATACATTTCCCTGTAATCCTCCGGAGACCCCAATCCGTAAATGCAAGACACGGACGCAACAATTATGACATCCTTTCTTTCCATAAGAGCGCTGGTAGCGCGGAGACGCAGTTTTTCAATTTCGGCATTTATAGCAGAATCTTTCTCGATATATAAATCTTTTTTTACTACATAAGCTTCAGGCTGATAATAATCATAATAGGAAACAAAATATTCCACGGCGTTATCGGGAAAAAATCCGCAGAACTCGCGGTAAAGCTGAGCTGCCAGGGTTTTATTATGAGAGACAACCAGCACCGGCCTCTGCCAGGCTTCAATAATTTTGGCAGCGGTAAAGGTTTTTCCGGTTCCGGTAGCGCCCAGGATGGTCTGATAACGGAAATTTTTATTCAGCCCGTTTACCGCACTGGCAATAGCTCCGGGTTGATCACCGGATGGTTTATAAGTTTCTTTTACCCTGAACATGTATAGATATTATAATAAAAAGTAAAATATTAATACGTGAACGGGTATAATTTTTTTTCTTGGGTATNNACCGTTCAAATTTATTTCTATTAGATAGAAAAAAACGGGCTTTATTGTTTTATTTACCCAAGAAATAAATCTGCATCCTACGTGAACTATTTTTCCGGGAATGTTATTTCGCCTGAACAGATTTGGGCAATAACCCTGCTGTACAGAATATGCTCCTGCTCCAGAATGCGTTTAGACAAGGAGCTTTCTGTATCGCCGGGCAGTACCGGCACGCGGGTTTGTCCGATGATTTTACCGGTATCCATGCCGGCATCGATAAAATGCACCGTACAGCCGCTGCAGCCGGCCTGCGCCGAAAGAGCCTGCCGCTGGGCATGCAGTCCGGGGAAAGCCGGGAGCAGTGACGGATGAATATTGATTATTCTGCCTTTAAAGGCGGCAAGCAGCCGTGATTTAATCATACGCATAAAACCGGCGAGGCAAATCAGATCGGTTCTTGCATCCTGCAGGGCCCTGATATATCTGTTTTCTCCGGCTTCATCAAATTTGGTTTTAAAAGGCCCGGGGTCAATATATTGTGCGGATATGCCGTATTCTTTTGCAGTGATTAGGGCCTCTGCCCTGATTTGATCGGAAACTACCAGACAGACTTCCGCCCCGGGGATTTTTTTTTTTTTAATATTTTCAATGATAACCTGCATGTTGGAACCGCGGCCGGAAACCATAAGTGCAATTCTGAGAATTTTATTTTTCATACTTCAATCCTGAAATTTATTTCGGCTTCTGATCTGCGCAGATAATACGGTTTAAGATTAAATGGATCTGCTGCAGGTTTGCCGGCGCTGATATCCGCCAGTGCAGACAGGGCAATATTATAAGATCTGATATTCCAGAAAGGCTTTTCCATAATTACGGTATTGGGAATTTCCCGGAATTCTTCAGGGTAAGAATCCGCAGCATAACCGAGAATAAAAATTTTTTCGTCTGTATACCCGGTGCAGAATTTTTTTAATTCACAGGCGGGAAGGTCAAGATAACTGCTGATCAGGCTGCCCTGGCGGTATAAAGCCGTATACACGGATTTTTTTTTAGCGTCAATTACCGGCATAACCAGGCCGCAAACATGCCGGGCATTTTGAGCCAGAAGATCAAGGGAATTGCAGGAATAAAGCGGAACATCAAGAGCATAAGCCAGGGATTTAAAAGTCATAATTCCAATCCGCAGGCCTGTGAAACTCCCCGGCCCGGCTGCCACAGCCAGGGCGTTTATTTCTTTAATACTGCAGCCGGCTTTTCTGCATAATTCTTCGGCAGCCGGCAGCAGGGTTTCATTATGCCGGTAAAAATCAGCAGCATAAAATTCAAAAACCGCATCATCTTTTAACAGACAAACGGAAAGGCTGATGGTTGAAGTATCAGACGCTAAAATAATCATTGTATTTCGGCTGCGCTGGTTCCCTGCGCCAGGCGCAGTTCCACCAAATCGCCGGCCGCAAGTTCGGCAGCATTTTTAATAATTTTTTTATTTTTATATACAACCGAATATCCGCGCTCAAGCACTTTTTGGGGAGAAAGCGCATCAAGCTTGGCTAATGACTGCAGAAAGAACTGCTTTTTATCTTCATAGATCTGGTGGAGCGCAGTATCGGTTCTGCGGCGCAAGTCGTCATTCTGCAGGGAAAGCTGGGCTGTGCGGTATTCAAGAATTTTAATAATTCTTTCGGTGGAAAGGGCGGAAAAACGCAGGTTACATTCCGAATACAGACGATCCATGGCTTTCAGCAGGCGGTTTCTGATTTCAGGCAGCATGCGCGCTGCCTGGTATTTGGATCTGGAAATAATTTCGGCTGCCTGGCTGGGAGTAGCTGCCCGGTGATCA
>DNNS01000231.1 GCA_003497555.1 Spirochaetia bacterium | reverse complement strand
TGAAAAAAGAAAAAATTTAACCATGATTAAATATTGATTATATTCGCGTGCATTAGAGGTTTCAAAAATTTCTTATGTGAAAATTTTAAAATCTAAGTTGTTACGAAATAATCTTAACCCTGGGGTTGCGGCAAAGGAAACAAATTACATAACCCGTGCAGCCTGCGGAGCTATAAACGGATTTACAGTATATGAGTTCTTTAAAAACCCATGAAAATCTTAAATCAGGTATCAAAAAGGCATCTTTTCAGAGTTTATAGAAATGTCCATATATTTTTAAAACACTTTATATAGTATAAAAATTTATCTTTTTTATGTTTTCGCTTATTTGCAATAATTCATCAGACTTTTCCGGTAAAGTTCACGTATCAGTTCTTGAGAAAAAGGCTTGTCATAGATACGTACATCATCGACTTTACCGCCGAAGGCATTCACTGCCGCGCCCTGCGCGCCGATAAAAAAATTTCCGCTGACCAGGGGGACCAGAGAACCGGCTGCAGCTGTCAGTCCGTCTGCATATTCGCCGTTAATATATATCTTCAAATTACCGGTTGCAGCATAGGTCATGGCAATATGCATCCACTTCCCGGTAGTATCTCCGGGTACAGTATATTCTTTTACAAGTTTATTAATTGCTGTTCCGCTGTTGTTAACAACAACAGCCTGTATTTTATGTCCGCTTACAAAACTAAGCTTATAACCTTCGTTCAAACTCACCGTACTGCTGTATTTATAATTGCAGATAATTCCGTCCGTATTATTAGTCGCGTTTCGTTTTACCCAGGCGGCAACGGTCAGTTCGCTAAAATTAATCTTGTCCGCTTTTACATAATCGTCAAGATCGTCAAACTCATAGCACCCGTTAACAATTCCATCATATTGACAACCGGTTATCTGCGAAGAAACCCAGTTAAAATTATTACAGGAATCCGCAGCCGTAACGGAAGAATCCAGTTTAAACCGAGCCTTAATATTATAAAGATCTTTTATCTCCGCCGGGGTCATGGGATATTGATAAATACGCACATCATCTATAGAACCGCCGAAATGATAGGCGTCCCCGACAGTATCACTCGCTGCGCCGATATACATATAGCTGTCTGCGGTGAGGGGTACAATGGTTGTACCGGGTTCAACTGTCTGACTGTTAGCTTCTTCGCCATTTATAAATACCTTGTATTCGCCGGCTGCAGAATTCCAGGTAACTGCTGCATGCAGCCAAATTGTTGAACTGCTTACTGTTGTTGAAGTAACAAGCTTGTAAACATATCCGGAAGAATTTTTGACATTCATAACGGTTGTCAATACATTACCGGAGGCATTAAACCGGGCCATATATCCCTGGTTATTCTGTAAAATGGAACTGTACAGATAATTGTCCCATAAATAATCCTGATCTGTAATGTTGTCGCGTTTCACCCAGGCGGCAACGGTTATTTCTGCGGGATTAACGGGAGCTGTCCGCAGATATCCGGATTCCGAAAAAATGCCGGCGCTGTTTATTATTCCGTTTTCATCAAATGTCACTCCTGAACCGGTAAAGGTATTTATACCGGCAGCAGTCTCGGTAATTATGGAGCCGTCGAATTTTAAATGTGTAATCAGAGTTTTGTTTTTATATTGCAGAGAACCCATATCGGCAATTCCGGGCAGAGTATGGTATTTTGCCAGGTCAAGGCCTGAATCGCTGATATAAGATACCGTGCCGGTTTCATACGCAGGAGACGTTTCTGATGATAAATCAAGCAGTCCAAGATCCCTGTTTTGAAACAGCGGATTTTCATTTTTTGAATAATATTCAAAAGCGCTTCTCACCAGGCTAAAATATTGTCCAACCGTCCTGGTAATGCCGGTATACCGTATCTCATGTCCATCGGTTCTATCGGTAAAATAAAGATTATTATCCGCTTTATCAAAGTAGTCGCCGGAAATTCCCAAAATATACGAGGTTTTTGAATAAACAATGTTATTCATAAATCTTACTCCCGAGGCTCCGCATAAAAATACATTGGGATATATATAATCGTCAATGCATCCGTTATTATAAAGCGTATTGTTGTGAACAGAAAGATATTGCCCGGTTACCGGAGTATTATTAATAATATAAAGCCCGTAAATTTTATAATCAGGACTGGTGCTTCGGTTATGATACACAGCGTTATAAGCTACGGTGCCGTATACGTCCAGATTGCTTTCTCCCGTACTTCCGCCGTGAATACAGATACCCGCGCCGGTAATATTTATCCCGTAAAAGCCGCCGTATTTTACCACATTGCGCAGTACATTGACATTACGGCAATCCCCGATTTTTATACCAAAACTTCTGAATCCGTTTATCATGTTGTNNACTGTCACATTATCGCAGGGGACCAAAGTAGCGCCTGTAACCATTCCCTGGCAGGAAATACCGCGGCCGTGCAGATTATCTGCAGCCCCGGCCCAGCCATACCCGGATTCATGTACTGCATTATTTGATACCATAATATCCGATATGGAGCCTGAAAGCTGCCCGGTCATCTGGGCTATTTCAATTCCTCCTCCGCTGCGCCTGATCGTATTGCCGGATATGGT
>DNNS01000230.1 GCA_003497555.1 Spirochaetia bacterium | reverse complement strand
TTTTAGGCGAGTTAAAAAAAAAATTCCCGAATTTCAGTTTCACCCTGTTTATTTCCGAACAGGGTAACCGTTTAAATTATACCTTTTTACAGCAGTTTTTTACCAAATACCCTCCCCTGAAAACAACCGTATATTTTTGCGGCCCGCAGACGCTGCGTCAAAGCGTTTCAGCCTGGATTAAAACCGCCGGATTGCCCAAAAAATCTTTTTATTATGAAAAATTCTCACTGTGACCAGAGTGTAAATTTATTTCTTTGTTAAATAAAAATAAAATCCGCTGCTGTGTACTGAATTTCAGCGGACAGATGATCGGAAACCGNNAAACCGTCATAGCCGCTAAAATTCAGTACACAGCAGCGGGTTCTTTTCAAATTTTTAAATAGCTTAGCAGAAATAAATTCTCACCGGGAGTAAAAAAAGAGCACAAACCGTATTGTCAGGCATTTTCTGCAAAGTAATTCTAATCAGCAGCCAGGAAAAAAAACCGGTCCTGTTTTGGGCTTGTTAAAACCATTACCGTTAAAAATCTTCATTAATAATCCGCAGTTTTTCCCGATAATATAACAAACTGTGAGCCGATTGTTTATATGAGCCGTTTCCGAAAAATCCTGACCCTGCAGATTATCAAAACCATTACAGTTATAATTCTTTCAGCGGCTTTAATGCTGTTTTTTTCCCAGACAAAAATTATAGATAATGCATGGGGCAGGCAGGTCTCATCCCTGTTCGGAAATTTTTTCAGCACCCTGTCCACAACAGCGCCGGCCATGCTGATACGCGGCTGGTTCGGCATTGACGCTTCAGGTCTGAAAATCAGTTCGCGGGAAGAACTGGTAACTTATCAGCTCACTATTCTTTCCCGCAGTCTCAAAAACTATTTTTCCTCCCTGTTAAAAAACACCAACCGCTTGCTGGAAAACCGGCTCTTCCGTGAACTTAAGGAAGTAAAACTTTACTCGCAGACTGTTGATCGTTTCAATATGCTGCTTATGCAGTATATCAGAAACAACCCGGATATTACCGAAATGTCCCTGTTCGACAAAGACGGCAGTAAAATTACTTCTATAAAATATAAAACCACTGTTTCCTACAGTCTGCATCCTGACCTGCTGGCCAAATTATCCGCAAAAGACACCCTGTTAATCCGCAATCCTGAAAACGGGTATCTGGTGCTGGTATCGGCCATCAGGGAGCAGAACAGGGTTATCGGTTTTATTTCCCAGAGTATCAATCCGGTATTTTTCAGTAAAATTATTGATTTTTTACATATCAATAAAAATTTATTCTATATTAAAAACTCGGAAAACAGTGTAGTGGTTGATAATTTTGATATCTATAAAAAAGTCAATAATGCCGATATCGGATATTCCTTTCTTTTTTACCGTAATCTCACCAGTCCTGAAGAACAGGAATTTAAAATTAAAATCGATAATATCGATTACGGCATAGGAATGATTATTGAAAAAAATAACCTGGCCGGAGATATTGCTGTTCTGCTGATTCTTATAGGTATTGTTTATCTGGCTTTTGTAATAATAAATGTTTTGATACGCAACATCCGTCTGATCTACGAGCCGGAACCCGTCCTTGAGCCTGTCAGGCCGGCGGCGGAAATACAGGCCGCACAGGAGTCTGGAGCCAAAACCGAAAATATTTTTAAAATTATTGATGAAGAGCTTAAAAGTATTCAGCAGAATACGCGCGATTTAAAAAAATCCTTTACTGATAATCTAATCCGCCCCGGCGAATAAACAGCCGATGCTGTAAATTTTCCATTCCCGGCGCTGTATGATAAAATAAGCCGCATGCAGAATTATCTGAAAACCGCCTTAGCCGGAACCGCCCTGTCGCTTGCCTTGTTAGCCACCGTACTGATATCGATTTTTTTTATAGACGATTTTCCCTATGCTTTTGAAAAAAAACGCCATGAAAAATGTTTTAATGAACTATCAGCAAAAGCTGAAAAAAACATAATCGATCTGCTGGCTGCAGGCAGACAGCTTGCAGCCAGAAAAAGCGTGGAAAACGCCCTGTTTGATTTTCGTCTGGGCATACCGGTACGCGCAGTGCCGGAATTCAATATGCCGGGGATTTTTTCCAATCTGCGTCTTTTATCGCCAGGCTACGGCCTGATTTTTTCGCTGCATCCCGATCTGCCTTTTTTTGCGCCGCGGGAAACCGGTATAATGACATATTCAGCTCAAACCGGTCTGTTAAATCTGCTGCTTGATATTGTAATTGAAAAAAAAACCGTCGGACGCCTGCTGATGGAATTCAGCCCCGAGAGTCTCTTTGCCGGTTATTCCGAATCGTTTATTGATCTGAAAAGTCTGCTGGTTTCCGGTAATATTTTATTTTTTAATATCCGCGATAACTCTTATATACCCCTTGGTGATCTGATAAAAAAAAATTCCGGTAAAAACGGAATCTTTCCTGTCCGTTCCGGCAAATACAGTTATCTGCTCTGCAAAAATGTTGCGGGCGCAGATATTGTTGTAGCCGCTCATTTTATACTCCCCGCCGGATTTTCCCCGCTGATGATTGCTCTTATGGCCGCGAGTTTTTTAGCCGTGATATTTTTCATCACCGCTGTTTTCATTGCTTTTTTCCGCCAGAAAAAAACAACAGAAAATTACGGGGAACAAATCGAAAACCGTACTGCAGAAAATAATAACACTGACGATTTTCAATCTGCAGACAATGCGGCGGAATTACCCCGGACGGAATCAGCTTATAATCCGGAAGAAGACGAGTATTTCGGATCCAGGCAGGCCTTTGCTTCCCGGGAAATGGACAGTGATTTTCTCGGCATTATTCCGGCCGGGCAAAAAACAGCGAGAGAGGCTGACCATGAACCGGTCCTGGATATTATCGAAGATGAAGAAACAATCATTACGCAGGAACCGGATGAAGACAGCGGCGAAGAGCCGTTTTCCGCAGTAGAAAACAGACAGCTTAAACCGGTTGCCGGAAGATCTGTAAAAAATCCTCTGCCGCCTCCTGCTGCAAGTGAAGAGATCTCCGAAATACCTGATGAGATATTCGCCAAAACCGCCGAAGCTCCTGAAGACGACTTGACCGAATTAATTAATGAAATTAATGCGCCCCTGCCTGAAGCAGAAAATAGCGGTACCATCCGGAGTTTAATAAAAAATTTCAGACAAGCCGATCTGCATTCCACAGACGCCCGTGAGATATTAAACTGGCTGGGCGCAGAATATGAAAATATTTTCAAAATAAAAATTTCCGGCGCAGCCGTGCTGGAAGAAAAAGAAAATACCTATATTGTTTCGGCAGCTGAAAACGTGTCAACTGCTTTTCAGGCCCGTTTCCGCATACCCTCCGGACACCCGGCTGTTAAAAAATTCCTGCTGCAAAAAAAAATCATATTCATCAGGGAACGCCTGGAAGAAAGCAGGTTTATAAGAGAGCGCATCCCCCGTGACGATCTGGAAAAATTTTCATCATTTCTTGTACTGCCCGTTTTTCAAAACAACATATTAAAATATATTGCAGCTGCCGGTTTTTAATTACAAAAAATCAGTACGCAGAGCCGGAAGCCCGATGCGCATCTAAATACCCGTATTTATTTTTCCGCCTTAGAAAATTATTTTCTCTTGTTTTTGATTTTTCTTTCGCCTCTTTTTTTTCCCCGTTTTCTGTTTTCAGAATCTGCGCCAGGATTTTCGTGCATGGTCCGCTGATATTTTCCGGTTCCGGCAAACAGGTATTTGGTTTTTCATTTTCAGGATAAATAGCGTCATTTACCAGGTTTAATTTGTTTTCGCGCACTGCTTTTAAAAACAGTTCTCCGTACAGGGAAAGTTTGGGATCAAAAAAAAGATCTCCTTTTTTAATACCGTCTGCCAAAGGTCGATACAAGCTCTCAAACGGAGAAAAGCGGCTGGTAGCGCTGAACAGAATTTCCTCGGAACTGTTGGAAACCGCATGCGCCCGGAAAGCATCTTTTTTAAAGTCAGCTCCGGCTGTATATAAATTTTTTATTCCGGCCCGGGCCAGCAGNNTCATATCCGGCCTTTCTGCCCCGAGTTTTTTTTGTACTGCCGTTTCATAATCCGAATCATGAAAGAAAAAATAACAGCTGCCGGTAAACTGCGGGATACAGGCGGAAAAAGATGTCAATACCGGGATGCGGCACCGGCGGTAAAAATAAGCATAAAAATGCCGGCTGTTCCAGAATCCGGCGTCAGTTGTAAAAAGACAATCGGGAATTATATCATTACTTAACAGCCAGCCGAGAATACCCGGTACCGCCATGGTGAAAACCCGGCGGGAAAGTGCCTGTAAATATTCCGGGTTTTTGACAAGCGCCGGGCCGCTGCCGATTAACAAACAGGAATTCCCTGCCCGGTTTAAAATAAATTCCGCTGCGGAATTAAGCTTTTCCCGGAAAAATATGTTTTTTAAAGTATTATGATTCCAGATCGGGCTGAAATATTTTTCCGTTGTAATATTTTTTACACCCTTATCTAAAATATCGAGTATTTGCGCAGAACATTTTTGATAGGCTTCCGGAAAATATCGCCGGTATACCGGATTTTCAAAAATTTTCAGATTATCGTTTTTTCCCGAAAGAAATGACAGCAGCGGCGCCTGATCAAAAAAATATAAAGCCCGGCTGATAACGCAGGCCAGTTCACCGGAGAGTATTTTTTTTTCAGTCAGTTCCCTTATAAGTTTTACCCGGTCCCTGAAAACCTCCGGGCTGAATTCAATAATCATAAAAGGCGTTTGCGGGCAGCGCCCGGCAAATTCCCGGATCTGATATACCGGCGAGAGACCCATAAACAGCGCCGGTCCGGGCGGAGTATTTCCGGCTGCAGCAAAAATTTTACGGCCTTCTGCTTCGGGATCGAACTGCGAGGAAAGGTATATTCCCCGGGCTTTCAGGCAGAAGCCTGTTTTCCGCGCCGGTTCAAGTATAACGCATGTTCCAGTTGGTGTTTCCATAAAATCAGGATAGAATAACCTACTATGTATGAGCAATTATATCATCAGTTTTCCGGGATTGACGATACCCACTGGTGGAACATCTACAGGCGGGAACTGGTCGGAGATTTGCTGAAAAATACTTCTTTCCCGGAGAAATCAAAAATACTTGATGCCGGCTGCGGCACCGGCGGCAACCTGCGTTTTTTAGCCCGTTATTCTTCAGAGCTGTACGGGCTTGATCTTTCAGAAACAGCTATTTCCTTTGCCCGTCAAAAAAACCCCGGAGCTTCAATCATCAGCGGCGATATTAATAATATAAATAATTTTTACCGCCCCGGTTTTTTTAATCTTATTACTATATTCAATGTGCTATATCATGTCTGGGTAAAAAACGATTATGATGTTCTAAAAAAAATTTTTGATCTGCTCTCCCCCGGCGGAATTTTAATTTTAAGCGAGCCCGCTTTCCGTCTGCTCTGGCGCAATCATGATCTGCTTGATATGGGTAAAACCCGCTATAGCCGCAGGGAACTCTCCGGCCTGCTTGAACAATGCGGTTTTAAAATTGAATGCGCTACCTGTTTCAACAGCCTCAGCTTTTTCCCGGCGCTGGCCCTGAAAATTGCCGAAATATTTCTGCCGGCTCCAGACCCGGAAAAATCCCAAATTAAAGAACTCGAAATAAACGGCGCCCTGATAAGCGCTGCTGCCCTGTATCTTCTGTCTTTTGAACGGAAAATAATTAAAAAATTCCGCAGTATTCCCATCGGTACAACCCTGCTGATTAAAGCCCGTAAGCCTGCCTGATTATGCCGCTGCCTGAAAATACCGGTTCAGAAGAATTATTTATTACCTGCCAAAAAAGTCTGGAGCCGGTTTTATATAAAGAGCTTGAAACCCGCGGTTTCTTGCCTGTGTCCACCGGTATCAGGGGAATAAGCATTAAATCCGAAGGTATGCAGACTGTTTACAGGGCAAATTATCTGCTGCGTACAGCCATGCGTGTGCTCTGGCCCCTTTCCTCTTTTTCCTGCCGGGACCGCAATGATCTTTATGAAAATGCCATGAAAGTTGCCTGGGAAAACTACGTTCCCATTGATACAACTTTCAGTGTACAGGCCAATGCGGCCAATAATCAGAATATCCGAAACAGCCTGTTTGCCTGCCAGGTGGTAAAAGACGCAGTATGCGATCGCCTCAGAAATATTCATAAAAAGCGGCCGTTTGTTAATACCAAATCTCCTCAAATTATAATTAATCTTTTTCTTAATGCCCATAACGGGGTTTTAAGTATTGATACCACACTTGAACCTCTTTCCCACAGAAATTACCGCAGGCGTTCCGGCCCGGCGCCTTTAAGCGAAACCATGGCAGCGGCATTTTTATTCATCGCCGGGTACAAGGGGTCGGAATTTCTCTGCGATCCGTGCTGCGGCAGCGGAACCATCCTGTTAGAAGCTGCCATGATGGCAAGGAATATCCCGGCAGGCTATTTCCGGAAAAAATGGGGTTTTATGAATCTGCCCCAGTTTAAGGAACAGGAATGGCAGCAGGTGCGTAAAAAAGCCGATTCTGAAATTTTAGAAATACGCGGATATTATACCGGCTGTGAAAAAGACCGCAGAGCTTATGAAGACTGCCGCGAAGCTCTGGCTTTTGCCGGATTCTCCGGATATATAAAAATTATCAATGCCGGTTTTGAAAACTGTAAACTGCCTTTCCCGCCTGATCTGGTAATTTCCAATCCTCCTCACGGTATACGCATGGAAGATAAAGATTCCATCCGCGGGCTTTATAATAATCTGGGAGATTTCCTGAAAAATAAAACCGCCAAACCGGGACATGCTTTTATTTTTATTGAAGACAAGGGCGATTCCCGCTATTTCGGACTGTCTCCCAGTAAAAAACATGTTCTTTTTAATTCCAATATTGAATGCCGCCTGCTGGAATACGAGCTTTATGAAGGCAGTAAAAGACAAAAACAGTTTACAGTTGAATAAAATAATTCTACTTGCGCTATTAGTTCCTGTTGTGCTTACTGCCCAGCCTGTGCAGGTTTTTTTCGGGCCCGGAGCAGCCGATGATCCGCAGAGTCCCTATTATAACTTGATGCGCTTCCTTGATACTGCCTCCAACACCGTATATGCAGCCTGGCATGAGCTTGATCTGGTATCGGTTGCCGAGAAACTCGCAGACCTGAAAAACAGGGGTGTGCAGATAGAACTTCTTCTGGAAAAAAATTATCTGGAAGATTCCGATAATCTTGCGGCGCTGCAGGTTTTGCAGAAAAATCGGATTAAATACCGGGCGGACAGCAGAAATTCCGGATTGATGCACAGTAAATATACTATTGTTGATAAAAAACGCGTATATACCGGCAGTGTGAATATTACCGAGCATTGTAATTTTTTTCATTATAATGACAATTTATGGCTTGAAGATGAAAAAACAGCAGCGCATTATTTTAACGATTATTTGCGGCTTACTGTTCCGCAGGCTGCACGGGATTCCGGAATTTTTAACAGCTCCGGTTTTAAACTTGATGATGCCGAAATCAGCATATATTTTTCTCCCTATGACAAACCTGCGCGTTTTATGAATGAAGCTGTTTACAGCGCCCGGCAGAGCATTAATTTTACCGTATTTGTTTTTTCTTCCGAGCAGATTGCCGGTGCGGTTTTAAACCGTGATTATAACGGGATAAAGGTGCGCGGTATATGCGACAACAGTTTTGCGTCCGCTTCCTGGCCGTATGTTCCGGTAAATGATTTAAGAAAACGCGGACGATCTCTTGAGATAAAATACGATCATGAAGAAGCCAAGGTGCATCATAAATTTATGGTGATAGATTCAGATACGGTAATTACCGGTTCCTTTAATTTTTCTAGAAATGCCGAAATCAATAATAACGAAAATATGCTGATAATCAAATCGGCGAAACTGGCGGCTCTGTACAATGCCCGTTTTGAATATCTCTGGAAAAGATTTCCCGCCCATTCCCTGTCGGAACAATATAATATGGAATACAACAAACGGCGGGGTACTAATGATATTTTTCCGGCTTTCTGGGAAGATTTTAAAAAAGAGCATGCGCGTAAAATGAACTACGGCAGACTTTTTTCCGATATTAAAAACTCCGGGCAGATAAAAGGTACGGTCAGAGAGGCGGTTTCGGGAGAAGAGATCGGCATGGAAGTACCCGGACTTGATTTTTACCTGTACGTAAAACTTGCAGGCGTCAAGGCGCCGGTTAGCGCCGGAAAATATGCTCAGGAACCGCAGGCTGCACGGGCTCTGCAATTTATTTCCTTAGCCGCAAGTCAAAAACCCGTCAGGGTTAAGATCATTTCTTCAGACAGAGCATATCAGGGCTTTGTTTATCATACGGTCTGGTCAAACGGCTGGACTCTATCATCCGAATCCCTGAATGAAGCTATTTTAAAAGCCGGCTGGGCGTATCCTGATTTTGATTTTTCACAAACCAATACAGTGTATAAACCCCTGCAAAAAGCAGTTCTGCTCGCCCGGCAGAAAAAAACAGGAATATGGAGCGATGAATACCGTCTAAAAAAAACTCCGGATGAATTTCTTGATGATATTAAAAAGCTTAATCTTGAAAAAAGAGAACTGATTAATAAATATGCAGCGGCAGAATACAGGAGCGGGTATATTATCGGCAATCCCCAAACCGGTAAATATTATACTCAAGCCAGCGATTATTACTGCGATCTGCTCTCACGCATCGCATCCGGCAAGTTGCTTTTTTTTCCTGATGAAAATTGCGCCCGGGCTGCGGAATTTATCAAGTCCTCAAAATAAAAATATCATTGACGATTTAAACAGCCGCTCAGGCAATCTGTGTTTTTTGAATAAAATTTTTATGGACAGGCACCAACATCCGCTTTTTATTTATCAATTGTTTAAATGTTTTTTTTCAATCTCTTTTAAATTTTTAATTATAAAATTTTTAGGCCCTAAAAGCACAATAAATTGATCAAGTAATTTGGGATCAAAGTATCCGCACATTTGTTTTTTCATAAAATTTATAGTGTCAATGCATGTCATCTTGTTTCTATAGGTTTTTTTTGATACCAGCGAATCATAGGTGTCGCAGATAGTAGTAATTCTTGCAAAAAAAGGGATATCGGTTTTATTTAATCCTTCGGGATATCCTGTTCCGTTATATTTTTCATGATGAAATTTGATGACATGTAGCGCCTTGATACTAAAAATATTTTTATTTGCAAAAAGCTCATATCCTTTTACGGGATGCGATTTAATTGCTTCCATTTCTTCATCGCTAAGCATGTTTGTTTTGCTTAAAATATACCGCGGAATATATAACATGCCGATATCCTTGAATATTACGGCATTTGATATGTCATTGATGATATTGTCATCAATTGAATTATCAACCATGGAAAGAACATTCATAAACGAACTCGCTAAAATAAATGTATTAACGGAATGTCTTAATGTATATAAATCATATGCTTCCAGGTGTTTCAGCCTGTCTACAATTGCCAAATCGCGCTTTATTAATTTCAAACTGGTATTTACAAAATTTTTCGCCGCCTGGATTTTTTTATCATCTTCAGGATTAAGCAGGGAATCTTCTACTGTATAATCCCCATAATTATACATGGCATTTATTTTTTCATCATTTAAAATTTTTTTATCTTCTACCATTTCTTCAAAAATTTTTTTTTTCTTTATGTTTTCAGGATACGTTATTTCCGCATATCTGGAATAATCTTCCTTTTTAATAAATTTTTCGCCTTTATATTTTATAACAAAACTAACCGGTTTGTCTTTTTTGGCAAGCAGGCAATAACATTCATTATCAGTATTATAATAATAAATATCCAGCGGGAGATTATCAAATTTTTTTAAAATATCGCTTAATTCCACCTTAAAATAATAAAAATCTTCTATTGAAAACCCCATTATCAATATCCTTTTTAAACTATCAATTCCTGATATAATGATATCATTTTTTTTGTTAAAAGTAAATAAAACCTTTGTGGGTTGTTATTTAACTTTCAAAAGTGG
>DNNS01000681.1 GCA_003497555.1 Spirochaetia bacterium | reverse complement strand
AAAAAAGAGAACTGATTAATAAATATGCAGCGGCAGAATACAGGAGCGGGTATATTATCGGCAATCCCCAAACCGGTAAATATTATACTCAAGTCAGCGTTATTAATGCATCCTGCTCTTACCCATTGAATCCGGCAGGTTGATTTTTCTTCCTGATGAAAATTACGCCCGTTCTGCGGGATATATCAAGTCCTTAAAATAAGGATATCTGAAATATCATTTTAAGTCTAATTCCAGATATCTTGTCATACATAGCAAAAATCACAGTAAAAGTTTTATAATTATGTAAACGTATGCACGCGGAGGAAATTATGAAAATAAATAAACAGTATTTTCTTTTGATATTAGTAATTATGATATATTCTGTAATATTTAGCGTTCCGGTTATATTTGATGAATTTTACTATGATACATCAATCACAACGCTTGATAACGGCACTGCAGATATTCTTGATGATAAAACAGATTTCTGGGCGGCAATTTCCAACGACACAGAATGTTCAATATCTCAAAATTCCGGGAATATTCAGATAACAGCAACCGGTAGTACATATCCTAACTGCTATCTTTTTACTAAAAATCCTGGTTTTATCAATATTTTTGAACGTCCGGTAAAAATTATAATTTCCAATATTTCAATATCATACTCTGCCGGCATTTCTGATTACTGGAAGCAAAAAATATATTTCACAATTAATTCCGAAAAAAAAGACGTATGGGGAACAAGTAATTGCATTACCTTAAGTCTGACAGGTGAAAAGCGGTATAAGCTCAGTTATAAAATCGGCATTAATAACAGCGAACCTGAGACTGTAAATGTACTTGAAAATATTGATCTTTCAAGCGGTAATCCTATAAAAAAAATTGAAATTACACTGGATGAAAACTGTTATATAATAAAAGCCTATGATTTTTATAACAAACAGCTCGGTTCAACCGAATCAGGCTCCTGGAGCGATACTGGTAACGGTTTTGATTTTGAAGACTGGCCAAATGCCGGCGAGTGTTATCTTGGAATCGGGTGTAAAATAATCGGCGGTACAGATGCCGACTGGCTGCAAACCCGAATAGGAACAGTCACTGTTGAGCTCGCCCCTTATATTGCCAGAGCCAATAACGACTGGCTGCCGGCAAACTATAATAATACCTATATAACTGAGAAAAGTTTTCTTGATTTTTCCGATCTGATTCCAAGGCATGCAAACGCAGGTGAACGAGGCTTTATGAAAATTAATGAAAATGGCAAGTTTGAATTTGCAGATGGATCGCCTGCTCCAAGATTCGCCTGTATGAATATTGTAATGTCTCCTGGGGCAAGATACTTTCTTGACAATACCAACGAAATAGCAGAGTACGCACGGCAAATCAGGCGAGGTGGTTTTAATATGGTAAGAATGCACTTTCTAGATGCATTTATTATGACAACCAATCATCTTGATGATGACATGGACGGTGAGATTGATGAAGATCATGAATTCGGTAATTCAGAGCTTTTAGTGTTTGATCGGATGATTTATGAATTTAAAAAAAATGGAATTTATCTGTTTCTTGATCTGGCAACATCAAAACATGCATTTTACGGCGGCTATCAATGGGGCGAATATGATGAAGATGTTAAACTCTGGATGTATTTTTCCAATGAGGTAAAAACGCACTGGTCAAAAGGAATTAACCAGATTCTTAATCACCAAAGTTCTATCGATGGTATAAAAATGAATAATGAGCCTGCAATTGCTATTATGCAGATTCATAACGAAAACCGAGTATATTTTCTCGATAAAATAAATGAAGTAAAACCATTTTTCCAGGATTGGTGCATTGCTGCTTATGCAGCAATTACCGATCTAAACAGCGCCTGGGGAGTTAATCTTTCATCTTTTGATGAAATTGCCATTATCGATACTGATATAACTGCAGATACGGCAAAAGGCAAAGATCTGCAAAGATTTATACTGGATGCAGAAAAAAAACTTGCTATGTATACATTTAATGAAGTACGCAAGGCCGGCGCAAAAGTTCCGGTAGTTATGTGGAATAGCGGATGCAACGCGGTTTCAGACATTTCGCGTGATTATATGCCGGTTGTTGATATTCATACCTATCACGATCATCCGTCTGATCTATTTAATTGTAATTCTTTAATAAAAAATTATTCATCGTTTGATGGTGACCGGCCGCTTGATTTTATTAAAAACGCTCTAGCGCGTAGATACAAAGGCCGCCCGTTGATAATAAGCGAATATGGCTTTTTTGCCGGTTGGAGCTCTTATGCTTACGAGGAAGGACTTGCCATGCCGGCATACTGCTCTTTCGGTGACATTGATATGATTTCACCTTTTTGTGAAAATATCGGTACTTCTGACGGTTATGAAGGCGTTATTAATGATTTTAAAAGAAGAGGTAATCCGGTCGCAAGTTTGAATGATAAAATGGCTATGATGCTTTATCTGCGCGGCGATGTATCCCGGGCTATTTATAATATTGAATTTACCAATTCCGAGGAAATAACCTTGGGGCCTGCCTGGACACAGTTAAGATGGGGTGGAATACATTACAATGCGAGAGAATCGGTACTGCTATCACGGGTTTGCCAATCGCTTGGGAGGAACGGTCTTGATGATATTCTGGAGGAATTTTCCAACAATACAATAAGTGTACTTGACAATGGAACAGCATTTACCGGTGATGATCTTGCCGGTTTCTGGGGCGAAATAAAACAATTAAACAGCACTATAAATGAAACACAGGGAAATATAACATTTAATGCAGATAGTACTATAACAGCCGGGATAGCGGATTGTTATATTTATACCAAATCATCAGAGAGCGCTAATCTTGATTTTTTTAATGATACGATAAATATCAAGTTAAGAGGATTTACAAACTCCTGTCAATACGGCCTTGCTGCTGCCTGGGCGCGTCAGCATATATGCATGATTGGCAGTCAGGAAGGTAAAAATACCTGGGCGGCAAACGACGCAGTATGGATGAAAATCGAGGATGGGAAAAAACTATTTATTAAATACAAAACCAACAGTTCCGCATCCGATTCATCAGCTATTTCCTTGTTAAGTGAAAACATAGACGATAATCCGGTAATAACCGGATATGATTTTTCCCTAAATATATACGGATATAATCTTATTATTTATTATCGGCAGGATAATGCCGCCAAAATAAAGACTTACGGGGCACAGTGGAAAACTGTAAACTCAGATCTTCTGGAAAAAGACTGGGGCGATACAACATTCAGAGAATTCAGCCTGAACATTGGTGCCAAACAGGCTCAGGCAGGTATAAAGGATAAAGTGACTGTAAAGATTGACAAACTTGAAATTACCAGAGGTGCGATGAAAAACATCCATGAATCACCTAATTTGGTTTATTCCTGTGCGGATGATATAAGCATTGATACTGTAAAAAACAATCTTGGACTATTGGATAATGCAACAAGCAAATCTGCGGGTATATACCAGTCGGATACCGGGCAGATATTTCTTGATAAAAACAAAAAAATAATTACCGTTAATACTCCGGACAGCGAAGGCGCTGCTGTGCCTGCCGGACAAATTGTCGCAGTCAATAATCTTACTATGGAAAACCACGGGCGCGGAGGTATCAGCGTGCTTGTATCTGTGGAAAATACCGATTGGGATGTAGATGATGCGTATATTTTGTATCTGATGATTAATTCCGATACGTTAAATACCGGAGAATCGTTTGATACTTATGAAAGGAAAACCCTGCTTGAGAAAGGCACTGCACCGGCACTGGTCAGAAGAATCAAGGCAGTCATCAGTATTAAAACTGCTCGTATAGACAGAATCTATCACGATTTACTTCCGGTTACATCTGGTGGCGTTTTATTAAGCGGTGAAAAAATCACAGGCATTGAAAATAACGGTTATTTACAATGGACTATAGACACAGCCTTATTTTCGCAAGTTCCGCATTTATTTAAAATTTATCATCATAACTGACAGTATTTTTTTTCTGTTGTTTTTTAAAAGGAACAGTTTATCCCGGAAATTTCCGTTTTTTACACCGTATCAACCGGATTGCATTCTGACAAATTTCTGGTTTTGTATTTTTATTACAAATCGGGAATTTATTAAAATTCAACTTGTGAATACCTATTAAATTTTGGAGTGGAGATTTTCATAAAAAACTCTGAAAAAATAACTCAATTTATGGATATTCGTAAGGAGTGTACGGCGATGCTGATTAATAATAATTAAAATTTATAGTAAAATTCAACATGTCAAATGATTTCGCGCAGAGGGCGCAGAGCTCGCAGAGGTACTTTTTATGAAACTAAATGAAATGTCAGATTT
>DNNS01000040.1 GCA_003497555.1 Spirochaetia bacterium | reverse complement strand
TTTAACCTTTATTCTTCAGCAAACTAATCAATTTCAACGAAAATCTGTTAACCAAAATCATAATAATATTTATGACATATTATTTAAAAACAATCCGGGGTTTTACCTTTCTTTTAACAGTTTATATCTGCTCATTGCAGCATATAATATTCCATTTGATTTTTCTGCCTTAAGTTCACAAGAAACAAGAGCTCCTCCTTTTTTTCCAAATCTTCACTCATAAAATTTTAATTAAATTATATTTTTAATTGTAAAAAATATAATTTAATACAGTTATTGTTTAACGTATTAAATTTATTTTTCCTTTAAAAATTAAATAAGGATTTCACGATTATGAAAATAATATCTGCTGCTTTAATAATATTTATTATAATTAATACATGCATATATCCGGAGGAGCTATCTTCGTTTGCATCTTTTTTAAAATATGCATTAAAAAATAACCCTGATATGGCAAAAATCAGGCTTGACCGGGAAATTGCCGATTTGCCATGGAATGGGGAACCGCCTTCTTTTGTATTAGGAGGCGAATTTATTCCGTCTGACCAGGCTGAATCTCAGACTGAAATCGGAGGCCGGCTGGAATCGCCGACCCTTTATTCGGTTGCATCATCAATAAATAGTACATTTCTTGCGCGCCGGCGTGCTGCAATTGAGTATAAATTACGCTGGAGAGATCTTTATCGATCATTAAGAAATAATTTTTATGATATCTCTTACACTCGAGAAGCTCTTAAGCTGGCTGAAGAAAAACTAAAGCGGATGCAAAGGCTTAATGATGATCTGGAAATTATGCGTTCATCAGGTAAAATCAGAGCTCATGATTTTCAAAGAATGAAAATTGAACTATCGTCTGCCAAATTGCAGGTATGGTCAATAGAAAAAGAACAAAATCATCTATTCAATAATCTTTTATTGCTGCTTGGCAAAAAGCCCGAAACCATAACTCCGGATCGCTTGCCGGACAGTCCGGCAAATTATTTTGCTCTTCCCGCTTTTTCATATCTTTTGGATACAGCTATCAAAAAACGTCCGGAAATATTATTGGTTGCTGTTGAAAAAACCGGAAATGAAAGATCAAGGAATACTGCATTTCTTTCATTTTTGCCATCACTTGAGATTTCCTGTACTTTTAAACCATCAGTTAAAATATTGCTTGGCGCCAATCTGGATTCGGCTGTTTTTTCAGGTTTTATTTTTAAAAAAAATGAAATGGAAAGAAAAAAAATCGATTTGGAAGCCATGTCTCTTTTAAATAAAATTTCCAATGAAGTACTTGAAGCGAGCAGTATGTATGAAAGAGGATTTCACGAATATACCATTGCTCTGGAAAACAGGGAAACCGGAAATATTCTATCCAGAGAAGCGAATATCAGTTATCAGGAAGGTGATTTGTCGCTTGCCGCATATCTTGAACAGGAGAGTACAAGTTATGAGATAAAACAAAAATTTATGGAAGCTGGTCGCGAACTTGGGCGGTTAGCATTAAATCTTGAGTTAACTGTTAACTCTTCATTAATAAATTCGGAGGTAATATTCCCATGAAAACCATAAAAAATTTATTTAAAAAACCATTTCCGGCTTTTATCATTATTCCGTTTTTACTGATAGTATTTATACTGGGTTTTTTCTGCGGACAGCGGTATCAGGATCGGAAAATTTCATTAATCAAAATCAATAATGAACAACATGCGTCTGAAAGCCATATTGAAACAGAAGACAGACACGGCGACACGCCTAATGATGAAGAAATTAAAATTGCTTCTTCGGCCCAGAAGCTGATCGGGCTTTCTACTGTTCCAGTTGTTAAAAAACCATTTTATAAATATCTTGAAATTACAGGCTCGATTTCACCGGATCCTTTAAAAACCGCAGCCGTACAATCTCCCGGCAACGGAGTAATAGAAAGATGCTTTGTCGGAGTAGGCTCAATTGTAAAACAGGGTGATCCGCTCTGCCGAATTAAAGAATTAAACGATAACAATGCGCAGATTTTATATGCACCATCCTCTGGAATTATTATGAGTGCATCATTATCAGAAGGAAAAACTATAGATACAATCACAACCCTGCATTCAATTGCAGATATTGAGGAATTAGGCGCAGTTTTTGATATTTATGAACGTGATATAGAGTATATTAAAAATGGACAATCCTTTATAGTCCGTTCATCAGGAGCTCCAGGGATTGATTTTAAAGCCCATGTTACATTTATTTCTCCTCGGATTGACGAAGACTCGCGTACTATAAAAGTCCGTGCCCAGGTAATAAATTCCGGATACAAACTTCGTCTGGGAATGTTTATTTCAGCTTTAATTCCCGGAGAAATGCTTGGAAATCAATTGGTTGTACCTGAACGTTCCATACAGACAGCAGGCGGCCGAAACCTGATATTCGTACGTGAAGGAGATGAACATTTTTTGGTAATGCCTGTAAGGTTAATTGCTTCCTCAGCAGGTTTTACGGCAATTGAAGGCGCTATTAAAAATGGCGCTGAAGTAGCAGTTGACGGAACCCCCTTTCTTTTAGCTGAATTTTTAAAAAGTGAACTTGTAGACGAACATAAACATTGATTCTATGATTTAAGAGGTTACAAATGTTAAAACGAATTATAAAAGCGGTTATAGCGCATTCCGGATTTGTAATAGCTGCATCAATATTGGTTCTGATAATCGGATTTTGGTCCTATTTAAACATTCCGGTTGATGCCTTTCCTGATGTTACAAATATCCAGGCTGAAATTGTCTGCCGCAAAGAAGGACTTTCAGCTGTAGAACTGGAAAGAACAGTGACTATTCCCCTGGAAAATGCCTTGCGCGGATTACCCGGAGTCAAAGACCTGCGGTCAGTTAGTAAATATGGTATTTCAATGATTACTGTTGTTTTTACTGAAAATACTGATATTATCAAGGCAAGACAATTTGTATTTGAAAGGCTGATGATGGCAAGAGAAGATTTGCCGGAAGGTGTAGAGACGGAGCTAAGCCCGTTTGCAACTGTGATGGGAGAAATTTATCAATACAGTCTTATAACACAGATACCTGCAGACGCAGATGAAAAACGCATTCGCCTGACTGAACTCAGAACAATACAGGACTGGATTATTGCGCCTCTTCTAAAAGCTGTTCCGGGAGTCAGTGAAGTAAACTCATACGGCGGGTATATAAAGGAGTATCAGGTAATTATTGACCTGGAAAAAATTGTGAAATATAAAGTATCGCCGGGTGAACTGCTTATCAGCCTTGATGAAAATAACCGTATAATCAAAGGCGGTATAATAGAAAAAAATGGTTCAAAGGCAATAATCCGCGGCATCGGCAGGATACAAACAATTGCCGAAATAGAAGAAATTCCTGTTGCCTTCAATGAAGATTTTCCGGTAAAGGTCAGAGATATTGCCAAAGTCAGAATTGGAGAATCTGTACGGCAAGGCGCTGCCATAGAAAACGGAGAAGAAAGTGTCGGCGGTATTGTTATGATGCTTCGGGGAGCAAATGGAAAGCAAGTTGTTGCCAGGGTAAAACAGAAGGTAAAAGAAATAAATGAAGGGACAATCCTTCCCCGGGGTATAAAACTGAAACCATACTATGACCGTACCGTAATGGTGAATGCCAGTATTTCTACAGTAACAAAAGCATTATTTGAAGGCATATTGTTTTCACTTATTATTCTGCTGTTTTTTCTGCGGAGTATACGAGGCACCCTGGTTATACTGCTTTCTCTGCCATTAACACTTCTAACCGCTTTTGCTCTCATGAAAATTTTTAAAGTTGACGCCAATCTGATGTCTCTGGGGGGTATGGCTATTTCAGTAGGAATGATAATAGACACAACTGTTATTCAGGTGGAAAATATACAGCGGCGTCTTGCAGAACGGGATGTACATGCGCATTTACATTTAACGGATTTGGTAATTGATGCAATTATGGAAGTAAGAAAACCAACGCTTCTTGGAGAACTGATAATAGCAACAACATTTCTTCCGATTATAACCTTTCAGGGAATCGAAGGTAAAATGTTTATACCATTAGCTTTAACGGTTATAATTGTGCTTTTAGCATCCCTGTTACTTTCTGTTTTTATTATTCCGGCCATAGCCTTTGTCATGCTTTCTAAAACAAAGCATCAGGAAAATCCTGTTTTTGACCGGATGCAAAAAATTTATCTTGTTTTTCTCGCAGTCTGCCTCAGACGGCGCAGATGGGTTATCTCTTCAGCGCTTGCAGTCTGTGTTTTTGCAGTATTTCTTGTTCCCCGCCTTGGTACGGAGTTTATTCCTGTTATGGACGAGGGAGCTTTTGATATGGATGTAACGCTCCATCCCGGTATTTCGCTCGATCAGGCGATTGCAGCAAATTTACTGGTCAGTAAAGCATTAAAAAAATTTCCGGAAATTGAAACAGCTATTGGTAGAATAGGACAAACCGGTGTTGCGCTTGATGTCCGCGGCGTAGACCGTACAGGGTATGTCGGTATTCTCCGCCCAAGAAAGGAATGGACCAATGAAAAAACGCGCGATGAACTTTTTAATCGTTTTCGTGAAGCGTTAGCCGATATTCCGGGAGTATCTTTTGGATTCAGTCAGCCTATTCAGTGCAGAATTGACGAGATTATTGCAGGTACAAAGGCGCAACTTGTTATTAAGATATTCGGAGATGAACTTGAAGCGCTTGCTTTAATCGGCGGCAAGATACGAAAAACACTTCAAACTGTAACAGGCATAACCGACCTCGCTGTAGAACGGAATACAGGACAGCGTTCACTGGTAATCATCCCTGACCGCAGAGCCATGTCCCGCTATGGACTTTCACTGGCGGTAGTTGAAGAAACGATAGAAGTGGCAACCAGCGGTATAGCAGCTACTGAAATTAACGAAGGTGAAAAAGTATTTGAACTCCGGGTCCGCTATCCCGATTATGTAAGAAATTCCAGGGAAGCATTGGAAAAAATACTTGTTAATACACCCCGCGGAAACCGAGTTCCGCTCGGTGATGTTGCAAAACTGGTTTGGGAGGAAGGGCCTCTTCAGATCAGCCGTGAAAACGGAAAACGCAGACTTGCAGTGGAAATGAATGTTACAGGCAGAGATATCGGGGGATTTGTATCCGAAGCAAAAAAACTGATTAAAAAAAATGTTGATTTGCCAACCGGTTATTATCTTCATTGGGGCGGGCAGTTTGAAAATCAGGAGCGTGCAATGAAAAGCTTAGGTGTTATCGGTCCAATGGCTGTTCTGATTATTATCGCTCTTTTATTTATTACCTTCCGTTCTGTTCTGCTTGCAGGCCTGATTCTTATCAATTTACCTTTTTCCATGGCCGGCGGTATTATTGGACTGCTAATTACAAATCAATATTTATCAGTACCGGCATCCATAGGATTTATTGTTCTGTTTGGCGTTGCAGTTCTAAATGGGATGGTGCTTATTTCATATCTTCAGCAGCTTGGCGAGCAGGAGGCAATAGACCACAATATTATAATACGCGGGTGCAAAGACAGATTACGCTCAATAATAATGACTGCAGC
>DNNS01000461.1 GCA_003497555.1 Spirochaetia bacterium | reverse complement strand
AGACGGTATTTTCCAGGGAGGCATATGCGGGCGGAGGAGACTGGAAAAGCATCTCAGTACAGGCTTCAATTTTATTATTATCAGCGGTTGGCGCGATTATGGAAACAACCGGCCTTGAGTATTGGAAAAAAAGGTATGAAATGTTTGGTAATGAACAAAATGGAGCAAGGTGGCAGAAAATATCAGAAGGTTATATTAAAACTCAAAAATTACCCAGATACACACGCTTTTCAAACCAATACACTTATCGGGCTTTAACGCTTTCTATGATTGAAAAGGATAAAACAAGAAAAGAATATGCCCGAAATTATTTTATCGATATTGCAAAAGAAATGAACATTTGTAATTATTTTACTCATTGGCGGCGCACTGATTTTATCGGCGAACGTCCTGCAGGCGACATGACTGTATTTCTTGAAAAAATAGGTCTTGATATAAATAAAGAATATACAATTTTTGATTTATGGAAGGCTTGCCCTGATCCGCAAAATATGGTTTATCAAAAACTTCCGTCTGACGGGAAAAGCCGCTCATACTGGTACTTATGTGTTGAGACGCCTGTAATGGCCTGGCAGATCAATGTAATGACGGATGATCAAGGACTTGCAGAGAAAGCACTGCCCTATTTGGATGATGTGCTGAAAAAAGTTGATCTTAAAACTATGGATAAGGGATTCCTGTTTAATTATCTGGTTACTTTTGCTTTATTTGGTTTAAAATATGACCGCATGTAAGTAAAAATAAAATGGCATTAAAATTATTTGTTTTGGAATTTACACCAATGCCCAGTTTATCAAGCGCACAGGCATATACTCTTTAAGTACCGGCTAAAGTTACATTTAAGAGATTTTTAAATAGGCAAGGTATTGTCTCAAACGCTTGGAGCGAGATAATAAACCGGCGGGAGTCGGATGTGTTCGTAGTAGTGATGAAACAGGGTAATGCCTGCGGAGCGAANNATCTAACCGGCATCCGGAAGCGGAAATCAGAGATGGAGTGAGATTTTATACAGAAACCAAATGCGTTACCAGTACATGGTTTGATTCATCTGTCGGGAAGGCATTCAGTGGACACATGGGACGGAACCCTGGTGAAATAATGCGCGGTATTCACTGTTTTATTGAAGGATAATAAATAAACAAGTGAGATATCCTGTCGCTTTCACCGATATAGATCTCCCCATTTAATCCTGTTGCCATTGATTCAAAACAATGTCCGACCCAAAATTTGGGAATACCGCTTGCCTGTAGAATGCCCAAGTCTTTACAATCATTGTTTTTAATATCATAGCAAAAAAGACGGGCTATATCGTCTCCTGTTCCGTTTATTCCATAAATTCTATAGTCATTTCCGGAACATAGTGCCGGGATGCCATTATTCATTGCTGGCTTCCCGATTGATCTGATGAAATTACGGTTTTTATCATAGGAAAATAAATTTCCGTCAGTAGTACCTCCATAGATAAGATTATCAGCTCCGACGGTAAATGAGTTTACTGCGCTTAGATATTCTCTTCCTTTTTGAGCGGGTAATTTAATATTTATATCTTCAATATTTTTTTTTTCTGGATTAAATCGGAACATACTGCCTTCTTTAAATGATCCATAAACATAGCCGTCTGCGTCGCACAGAAGTGACTGGGAAGTGCGGAGAGCTTCCAGTTTTATTTGTAATGTTATTTTTTTGGTCTGCAGATTATAGGCAAAAAAGTTTGAACCCGGGCATGTAATCCCGTACAGGATGTTTCTCGTATGGTCAATGGCCAGAGCAGTGATCCCTTCATTAGCAAATTGGTAAATTTTTATAATTTTTACATTTTCTGCTCCTAACAAAAAGGGCCGGCGCGGCAGTCCATGCTCTTCCCAGATATGGGTTTCGTTTTCAGGATTATAGGAATATATGCATCCGCCTGCCGGATTATTATAAGTCCCGGATATTGTACCTAAATAAATAATGCCGTTTTTATCCGCAGCCATTGATCTGCATATTGCAGGCGCGTCTTCAATCACTCGTATTTCCATTGGACAGGAATTAAAACTTTCTTTGTAATATCCGGATTCCGCAGGATTAAATAAAAAAAGATGAGATCTGCGGCCGGAGGTGGCTCCGTAAATTTTACCATCCGGCAGGCAAATTAAAGCGGTTATTCGGCTCTCTCCGTCGGGAATTTTTAAACCAAGGTTGTTCCATCCAAGTTCGCGCAGGGTAACGCTTCCTTCCTGTACATAGGGAGATCCTTTTTTCTGTTTATGCGCAGCTGAAAATCCGGAAGCATTATTGTCAATAATCCAGTTGCAAATATCTTTTTCAGAAAAACAGGATGTGCCCGGGTTTAAAATATCGGATACTTCATCAAGCAGGTTATCCGGGGGAGGCGTAAAAACAGCAAGCTGGGGCGGAGGATTTTTAATACGGGTTCCGAAATAGATATTACCGCTATTATCAGCGCTGGCATCGAGTGCCGTGATTATTTCGGGTGTGTGCTTGCCGGTAATTATACCGAAATCTCTTTTTATCCCCGCAGCCGGATCAAAACTGCAAATCCGGCAGTTACCTGAGGCGATTAATGCCTCATCTTCGGAAAAAGCTATGTAGATCTTTCCATCTCTTCCAAAACACATGGCTTTGCAGGCAAGCAGATCCGGCCATCTGCCGTAATTGTCAGTGCCAAGAAAGAATCCATGATCAACCATTTCTCCATGAGCACCTTTATCAGTCTTATATGCAAACAAACGTACGGATTTTGTCCCGCAGCCCCAGATTGTTTTTCCGTCCGGAGAGAGCGCTGTTCTGCGTACATAATTAGCTTTGCCGTTTCTCCAGGGTGCGTCCGGAATTTGTATACTGAGCCGTTCAATAATATCTTTTTCCGGATCATAGCGCACAATCCTTCCTTCATCATCCGTGAAAAAAACGAATCCCCGGTAGTCGCATTCCAGACCAAGCGAGTTTTCCATAGATACTCTTCCCAAATCCCTGGCGAACCGTTTTTTAATATCAAAAGAATACAAGTGCGATTTAGGCATGGAAATGATGTATAAAATATCCCTTTCCTTGTCGATAGTCATTACCCGTGCGCCTTCGAAGGGGCAGACTCTGCCCAGATTGACTGCATTTTGAGTTTTCGGGTTATAGGCAATTATCACACTGCCGGGATACCCCCTTTTAGGATCTCCGTACGTTTCATAAATACCGACATATTTTTCCCGGCGGGGAGGAGCGGTTAAATGCGTGGCGGCATATATAATTCCGTCTTTTCCGGTAACCATAGAAACATGTATTTTGCTATGCGACGGTTTATAATCCGAAAAGTCGCTGCCGGTCAGTGTTTCTACATTAACTACTTCACGTAATGTTTTTTCAGACGGGCAAAAAGAAAATATTCTTGCAGTGCTGCCGGGATAAAATTCGCTGCTTGGCGCAAAATAAATATTTCCATCCAGACCGGTTGTTACTGAGTAAATTACATCATGCTGTTCAAGTCCGCTGATTTCATGGATTTTCAAAAATTCCGACGATACTGTCCTGTTTTGACCCGGTCTGTTCATTTTTCCTCACTTTCAATTTCGTTTAATATTTTTTCTGTTATAAACATTGAATCGACAATCAGCTGCTTATTATATTTTTCAGCGGGTTTATTGCCAAACCAGTTAATAATATTAAGTAAAAACTGGGCATTATCGCTGTGTTCAATTCTAAAGGGCTGGGCCCAGCTGTTATCGGTGACTGCAACAATCTTTCCTTTCCCGATTTCACCTGCTATTATTACCGGCTGCGCTGGATAATAGCGATCCGTTTTTGACGTAAATGCTATTTGCTGCCAAGCTGAATTTTGAATATCTAACACTGTACATGCAAAAAACTGTAATTCGCTGATATATGAAGTAATCGGGTGTTTACTGAAATTTTTAATTTTTATTTCTACCGGATCTCCAAATCCGCATGAAGATGCATCTTCACAAAATCCCGATTTTGTTTTTATTTCATAATATGTTCCCAGAATTTTATTTATTAAAAAATTACATGCATTAAAATGAGGCTGGGCCGAACCCATAAGCAGCAGGTTTCCGCCGTTTTCAATGTATTCTTTTATCATTTTAAAAAATGCATTCTGCAAATCGTTTTTTATGCCCTTATAAGGCATGGAGTCATCTTCGGATAAAATAAAAATTTTATATTCATTAATGCCGTTTTTAATTGCATCCTCATAATCCAAATCACCTACATCATATCCGGCATCTTCAAGTTTCTGTACAATTAAGGGGCAGGCCGGTTTGCCGATTAAAGCATTCTCGGGTGTTTGTCTGATAAATAGTGCTTTCGGCTTATCCGCTGCCTGCGGATTTTTTTTCATCTCTTCAAATTTTTGCAGTATTTTAATGCGTTTATCTGAATTTTTTTTAAATACGATTTTTTGAATATTTTCTGCTTCAAACAGCAGCACTTTCGGCATCTGGATTCTGGCCTTGATGTTTATTCCTTCTTTTACGGATGAGGCGGAGATTTCTTTATACTCCCTTGTCTCATCCTGCACATCCCGTATTGAATAAATTGTATTACTGCTTTTTATAAATTCATCAGTTATTTTAACTCTGCATATATGTTCTATTCCTCCCCAGTTAACCAGATACAGTAAAAACTTACTTTCATTCCCGATGACTTGCGCTTCAATATAAGGGAATTCTTCTTTATTCTCTGATTGAACTGTTAATGGGGATTTAATATTTTCCCTGCCGATTATATCGCCGATTATTTTGTGCATAGCGCTGAAATCAAGTTCGGCTGCGATATAATATATTTTTCCTTTGCCATATTTTTTACACACCAGTGCCGGATCGCCAGCAGCGTATTTTGCCAGAACCTCTGCTGATTTATTTTTAAGATGGTATCCGCATATTCTGGTCCAGCTTCCGGGAGCAGTGAAAAACTTTTCGGTGTTGTACAAAACCGCTTCATTGGATCCGGTTTCCGGCCCGCGCTCTATTCCGGCTAAATCTTCAACCTGCAGTTTCCGGTAGGAATAATCTTCTTTGTCAAATGAATTGTAGGTTAATACTGCAATACCGCCGGCCGAAACAAATTTTTCAAGTCTGGCGAATGTTCCGGCACGAACCAGAGAAGCATAGGGAAAAATTATTAACGGATAATTGAAATTTCCGCTTAAAAATTTTTTATTTGATATCAGGTCAAATGGTATCTGGTTAAAAAGCATGGCGCCGTAATAATCCATGATGTCTGAAGCTTCGGGATATTTATTTACAAGCCCTCTGAATGTTTCATAAGAATAAAACAATGCTATTTTGCCTTTTATTCTCGGGCGCGGCAAGAGCACATCAGAAACACAATCCAGTGAATTTTTTATCCCGGGAAGGTATGTCTTGACAATATCATTATCCCAGTGCCAGATATTCAGGCCGCTCATTCCATGCACCGCATAACTCCAGAGCAGCGCTGCCATTTGCTCCCGGCCATAAGGCGTTTTTTTTGCCAGCATATCATCGCCAATCAGGGTTATATAAAAACGCAAGCCCCCTCCCAGGCCTGTATCATTGACGAGTACGCATAGTTCATTTTCCTCCCCGAACTTCAGGCATCTTCCGATATTTGCGGAATATTCGGCATCCCAGTTGTGTTTAGCTTCCAGATTTAACACTTCATTTCCATTCAGAAAAAATTTACCATTATCGTCAACTCCTTTTCCCGCAATCAGATACCGTACGGAACCGTCAATCATGCTAAGCTCGTATTTTTTGGGCATGACAAATTTAATTCTGTACCAGGCCCATCCGTCATAGTCCTTGTACCCTGGATCAATATCTTCCCACAAACCGGGAACGTCAATCATGCCCCAGTCAGAATCGTTATATGATATTTTGTACCAGCCTTCAGTAATACCTTTTTTCTCCGGATCTGTTTTAAATTTCCATTTGGTATGAAGTTTGATGATTGAATTTTGAATTATATAATCTTCATTAGCCTGCGGTATTTTTGTCCCCTGGATTATACATTCGGGATTAACAATGGGTTTGGAAACAACACTGCTGATATAATCCGGAAAAAAACCTGCCTTGATAACCGAACGAAGCACATCATTCTGCCGTGCAGGCCTGTTGTTATAATTGAAAAAATCCGGAGGATTTATATGAAAATCATATACATCGGACACAGTTGATAAAAGTTCCGGATCAAGAGTACAGTAATGATCCGTTTCGTCAAGCTCGTGTCGCGCATCAATGGAAAGACTATTTTTTGTAATGGAACGCAGATCATTTTCCAGCGGTATAATATGCTCTACAAGAAAACCCCTTAAAAATTCCAGCCATTCATTATAAAGCTCGGGATAGGCTGTTTTTTCCCTGGCCAGGTTAAGTAAATACTGGTAATTTTCAGTAAAAGGGTTTTTCAGATGGGGCGGTAAAATATCCTGTCTGGATTTAAAATCTGTTTTTAAAAACTTGTTTATTTCTTCGAATGATTTATATTTTTCAAGCAAATAATCCCTGAAACTGTTCAGAGTTATGGGGGATGTGCAGGTATATCCGAGCTCGTTAAAAATTTCCAGAGAAATAAACGGAATATCGGCATAATATCGCAAATAGGAATACCATACTTCATGATAAAGTTTTTTCCCGAACGGATTACTGTGATCAAACGGATAAAAATGCCCGTATCTCTGCTGACTTAATATATTCATTTCCGGAAAACTGTCCTTAAACCGCGAATATTGCCCCATGTATTTATAATCAGATGTACCGATATCCATCCATACATATGTATTATTTCTGTATAATTCCCGGATGTGCGCGTAGCTCCAGGCAGCGTTATTCCAGGTGATATTCAGATAATCATCTTCATCAGCGAAAACATTCATTGCTCTTGGCGCGTTGTCGTATTTTTCCACAAAGTCATATTTAAACACTCTGGGGTACCAGATGGTGCCGCTGTTCCATTGTCCTCCGCCGGCGCTTGAGGTGCCCAGTAGAAAATATGGTTTGTTGTTTTTCAGAATATTCCCGTTTTTAATGGTAAATTTAAAATCCGGCAGTTTGGGTTCAGAATAATTGTTTTTTTCATTTTCTGATAATGGTTTGTTTTCGGCTATTTTCCAGCGTGTAAAATTGCCATTAACCGGATCCTCTCTGCTGACTTTGGCGATTCTCTTCAGAACTTCTCCGTCTTTTACTACTTTTATTTTTAAATCATCCATATATATTTTATCCATGCCAAAAATCAATATATACGGCTGAAACAAAATGTCCGTTTCATTTTTTAATTGCTCGGGTAAAATCATTTCCTGTGAAAAAAATACCCAGCCGGCGCCGGGCTGCAGTTCAATGTTGAATAACACCTGTTTGCTGTTGTCCATGGCTTTTTCAATTGCTTCGTTCTTTTTTTTATAAAAACGGTTTTGAAAAAGAACCATACTGCTGTTTTCCGCATATTTTCCGGATATAATGATTTTGTAGCTGCTTTTATTTGCATCAGTAAGCTTTATGTATTTTTTGTATGATAACTGCAGACCGCCATTTTTATCGGCATCCGATTTTTCAAGATAGAAAGAAAAATTTCCTGAGGCTTTTTTCCCGTCGGTTCTTTTATAAATGACTTTTGCTCCGCCCCAGGGGCCGCTGTCCCATGCGTCCGCTTTATCTCCGTTTCCTTGTTCGAAACTTCCATTTTCAAGCTGATTTTCACTGTCATCTTCCTGATCTAATGCAAGCTTTTTATCTGTATTTATTTCAAGATTATCAATAAATATACTGTCGTTTTTTAAAACCAGAATATAGGGGCAAAAAATCATTGAATCCAGTTTCTGTACCTGTTCAGGAACGGTTATTGTATCGGAAAAAGTCTGCCATTTTTCCGAAGGCTTCAGATCAATATTAAAACTGTCATAATAGCCTAATGAATTTTTCAAAGCAACCAGTTTGTCATTTTCTTTTTTACTGAAACGTATCTGCAGCCTGATTGTGCCTTTATTGCCTTTATAGGAACCTTTGACTGTTATTATTGTATTATTGTTTTCAGGCAGGGGGAGAAAAATTTCCTTGTTTGGAAAAAGCTGAAGTCCGCCTTTTTCATCATGTTTTTCCAGATAATATGAATATTGTCCGGATGTGTGTTCTTTAGAGGTGCGCAAATGAACCGAATCCGAGCTTCCCCAGGTGCCGCTAGTCCATCCGTCAGCTTTATTGTCAGTTCCGCTTTCAAAATCCCCGTTCGGCAGCAGATTTTCACAAAAAATAAATTTTAATGAAGAAATTAGCAGTGTAATAAAAAAAACTGTTTTAATTTTACACATAATTACTCCTGAGTGTTTTATCTGATATCATATATTTTTACTTCAAATCCGCCGATAGTATCTTCAATTCCATCTTCCTTATAGCAGAATGCATCTCTATCTTTGGGGTATACAGTCATATTTTCTTTTTTATAAATACAGCGTTTTAAATCAATATTCCAGATAAAATTTTCTTTTTTTGCGCTTTCGGTATTTGCCAGTATTGCCACAATAGAATCGGCAGAATGAAAAAGCGCTCCGCATACTGCAGGATTTGACGAAACAATCATTTTTTTTGAATGATCTTCAAATCTATATCCGGATAGATCAAGTTTTTTCAGATAACGCGATAGGTGTTTCCAATATTCATAATCTTTAAAAGGGTCATACGACTTTCCTTTAAATGACAAGCCCTTGACAATACAGCGCGCCACAAGTTTTTTTATTTCATTTTCCGGACATTTACCCGGTATTGCCGTATAACCGCACACTGCTTTATGCGTTACATTTACAAAACTGCAGTGCATGGTAAAGCAATCAAGCTCCGGAACGCCTTTATAGAAAATCGGGAACCCATTGACATTTTCCATAATTACTGAAATATTCACAAGATTTTCTATGGCAATCAGAGGAGACATTGTCTGATGAGCAACAATTATACCGTTATCTCCAACCAGTTTTCTGGTATATTCAATCAAATCGATCATGCCGTCAGTAGAGGTGTGCGGATGTTCTGCGTGCTTGGTATTGCCGCACCAGGCGGGAGTGGGGCCGTCAAAATAGGCACCGTCAAAATTATAGGTTTTAATTATTTTTTTTATATATGTTTTTAAAAAATCGCTAAAACCGCTTTCTATACAAGCCATAGCTCCGTAGCTGCCTCCGGATTCGTCATAATAATAATGCGGATTTTTGTCCGCACCGAATATTCTGCTCCAGTTGTTTATGTTTTTTTTGTATTCCTTTGCCGCGGCATGAAGCACTCTCGGGTTAAAATAGGGAATTATTTTCATCCGGTATTTATGCGCAAGTTTAATAGTTTTTTTCATGTTCAATAATTCCGTTTTCTCATAGGGAGGAAATTTACCGTCCGGCCAGAAAAAAGAACCGTCTGGCCAGAGCCCGTGCCCTTTGGGCGTATCATGATGATGGATAAGAAGCTGTATGCCGTTATCAGACATTTCCTTAATCTCGCTTTCGCCGGTCCATCTGTTTTCTTTCCGTATTCTTAGTACGGTATTTATCCATATAAATTTTTTATCCGGTCCGTTTTTACGTATATTGGGCAGACCAATGTAAGAAACAAAGCTATATTCGCCATGCAAAGTAACCGGTTTTTCCCAAATACCAAAATACGGCTCGCAGAAAATAACGCTTCGGTCCGGATTAAATCTTTTATTTACTGCAAAACGCGCGCATCTGCCGTTATTAGCAGATACAATCTGCTCTTCCCATTCCTTTATGTTTGAATCCGGAAAAGTCTCTATACCTTCAATGCCATTATTAAAAATGCACAAATGCAGAGCAGGATGCCAGCTGATAAATGCGGGGGAAATGGTATTATCTATTTTCCCCCACTTGGGAGACGGTATATTGACAATATGCTCAAAATTTTCAGCAGATTCATTATTTTCTTCAGCAGCAGAGTGCCTGGCAGTCCAGCAATTCAGCTCCGGGATAGTTTCAATCGTTCCTGCTCCTACCTGGTTAATATCCGCTATTTTTTCTTTACATTTAAATGTCCTGAAAATTTTTATATATGCAAAATGATACTCATAAACGGTTATCAGCTCTGCAGGTAATTGTTCACGAGCAGTATCTGTCAGCCTGGATCGTGTTTTTATTTTTATTATTTCGTTGTTTTTAATTATTCTTATGGAAGCATTTGTATCAAGATCATCGCGAAAGTCCGGATATGTCCATTCGGTCTCGGAATATTTTGATATATAGCTCCGTATGGGTGCAGCAAGAATGTTTTTATTTGTTCCATTGAATATTTTTATGCTTGTAATACATCCGCCCTGTGACGGATCATGTTCGGTTTGCCAATATCCGTTGGAAACGTAAAAATTGTTATTTTTTTTTATCAGTTTCATAAAGTCACCTGTGAAAATTATAAAATATCTTCCAAAAAAACAGCTTTACTATTATTTTTGCATAAAAATTTTAATACAAGTTCAGCTCTTTTCATGGCATCAGATAAAAATCCCCGGTGAAAGGGAGTAAAAGCCCACTCCTCAAAAGTTATTTCCAGATGCGGCCAGTGATGAGTGTTTTTAAATATCTGTTTAATAATAAAAATTAATTTTTCTGCGGAAAATGATTTTCTATGCAAAATTACATCAAATGAAAAAAAGTAAAGACCTGTTTCGGTATCAAACAACATTCCGGTTTTTCCAAGTTCATTAATTTGTCCTTGGGAAAGATAATAGCTCATGTTATATTCTCCGCCCGGGAGTTTCCATGTGCCTGCGCCTAAACCCTTCACTCCGCATTCTTTTAAGGCCGCGCATACTTCTTTCCCGCCGGAAGCACCATGAACCGTAATATACGGACTTGTTAATTTTTCGCCTGCAAATCTGATTATCTGCGAAGTTACTCTTTTATAATCTGTTTTGATTTTTTCCGGATTCATTTCGGCATTTGAAAAATGCCGGTCAGGTTCTTCCCATTGATGGAAAACAAGACGTATCCAGTCTGAGTTTTGAATCCATTCCGGTTTGTATTTAGCAGATAAATTTTCAAGTGTAAAGCCGTCTATAGTGCCATGTATATTAAATTGAATTTTTGTATTATAGGTATCGTGCATTTTTTTCCAGAAAGAAAGATAGGGTTGTTCAAAAATGGAATTATAATCAGATTTATGCAGGTCTTTTAGGAATAAGATATTATCGTCAACGGAAAAACGGTAGGTATGAACTTTCATATGTTCAATGCGATCTTGGAATAACCGGAAGGATTAGGCAGGATGGACAGGCTGCTGAGTGATAAATTGTCTGCTCGGCAATTTTGATTTTTGT
>DNNS01000411.1 GCA_003497555.1 Spirochaetia bacterium | reverse complement strand
GGTAATATGCTTTCATACGAAATCGCTGCAGTTCAAAAAGCTGCTTTTCTGGGAATTAAGGATACAAACCCGCTCATCCTCAGTTCTATGGGCATGGGGCGCGTTCTTCATCCCGGAAATCTTGAGGCGAATGATTATCTGTCATATATTGATACATATAACAGTCATTGCCATCGTAAAACTGACGAAGAAGCAAAGAACTATATACAGTCCCTTATGCCCTTCCGCGGAGACAAACCTGTATGGCTGACAGAGTATTCCACAGGAAGTTTTTCCATGAATAATCACGATAAAGACGATTTACCGATCCAAGAAATGAAATCGCTTGCTGAAATGGTTCCAATGATTTTTGCCAGAAATATTTTCCGCAGCGTGAATGAGATATTTTACTTTTATTTTTTTGTTTATGTGGAAGTAAAAGGCGAGTTTTACGGGCTGGCGAGACAGAAGGACCTTGCAATGACGCCGGGATACAATGCCATTGCTGCTGTGGGGCGTATATTAGGAAATGCTCACAACCCTGAAAAACTTGATAATTTGCCTGGTTTTGCAGAAGGGTATAAATTTCAAACATCGTCCAGGGAAAAGAAAACAGAGACAATTGTATTGTGGACACAATCTTCTGAAAACACATTCACATATAGTGTTCCGGAAGGATCAGAGATATACGATGTCATAGGACGGCAGGTAAAGGCTTCTGGTAAAAATATAAAACTAAGCCAATCTCCGTTATTTATAGTTGCGCCAGCGACAGTAAATGAACCAGTAGCAAAATCTTTCAAACCATCTCCAGCCGCATCCGTTTGTCCGATTGTAATGAATACAATACTTGCTGATATTTATAAAAATGAAGCAAGCGATTACCTTGCTATACCGGCAGAGCAGGATTTCACTCTTCCGCTTGATATATACAATTTTTCCGATCATACAAGCACTGGTTCAATAAAAATACAGCCAGATCAGGCTGCCGGAATGACTGAAATAATATTCAAGCTGGATATTGCTCCCTGGCAGCATATAATCTCAAATATAAATCTCCGGTTTCCGAGAGCCAAAGATTCCGGCAATGAAACATTCAGATTGAGTTTCACAGGAGATTTCGATAAAACCGGTAAAAGTATAATGACCATCAATGTAAAGCCTGTTACTCTAAAACTTGGGCCTGATGACAAGCGTATTACAATGCCCAATTCGGATAATCCTTCTGACTGGCACATTAATATAATTGCGGGTTCCGAAATGGAAACTGCCAGAAAGGGAAACTGGAATATTTTCAGTTATGATTTTAAGGATACTGTAAATAAGGTAATCAAAAGCGTATGGGCAGCTCCATCTCTTGAAGTTAGCGCTTTTTCCAGTGCCTACCCTGATGCAGTTGCAATTGACCTGAAACAAATTGAAGGGCCAAAATTAAAGCTTGCATTTAATGTTGTTGAAGAAAACGGTTCAGCATATATAGGAATGATGAACGTTGAGGAAGATGCCTTGCGTTCTGATGAAGGCGCAACTGTAGTGATTCCTTTTCAGACAATGTCAAATCCCAAATACAGAAAACAGGATGATAATGGAAAACTTGACCTTGACAGCCTGAAAGCTGTTGAGCTTGCTTTCTGGACAGAACCCAATTCAAAAGTAACACTTTCTTTTAAAAAAATGAGCTGGGTTTATTTTTCAAAATAAGTAGAATATATGACTAAACAAAAACTTCCAAAATTAATGCTGATTTGTATTACTCTTTTCACACTGCATATGATATATGCAGCAGAAAAGCCGATTACACTTGTCTATGCGATCGGAATACGCGACGGAGCAAAAGGTACAGACGGCGTGACTTTTAAAGTAGAAGTCAGCGAGAACGGAAAAAAATACAACTTATTGGGTACTACACATTATAAAGAATCAGCCTGGAAATTTTTAACTGCCGATCTGAGTAAATACAGAGATAATAAAATTACCATACGATTGTCTATTGATCCTGGTGAATCAACCGCATGTGACTGGGCCGGCTGGGGGGACATTGCAATTGCGGAAGGAGAAGTGCCGAAAAATTTTCAGGGAGATTTTAAAAATTCATCGTTTAAAACTATTGTTAAATTAGATACAATTGGATTTACCAAAGGAATAGTCACAAAAAACGGAGAAATTCCAACATTTGATGCGGATAGCGGCGGAATATTTAATGTGGATTACATAAAATGTGCAGGAGTGCTTAAACACGGTTTTTTCTCTCATCCATGTTGGAAGGAAGAATATAAAGGTTCAGGAGTTTTTGCTGAATTCAAAATTAATAATCTTTCATTTCTCGACACAGGAGGTGTTGAGACACATAGTGACAATAAAGAATTCTCAAAAAGCGCTTTTTCCGAAAAAAAAAATTACGCCTACCCGCCCGAAATTGCAGCATGGAATACAGAAACAAAAAATGAGCAAATAAAAAAAGCTGAAAAATTTCTTAAGGATTTTAACGCAGCTACTACACGTAAAGATAAAAAATTTATAATACAGCCTGGTGATTACAGGTTTGATGATGAGCTTAAACAGCAGCTCGTATTCAGCAATGCTGTCAATATGGAGATTATTGCAGACGGCGTTACATTCTGGATTGAGGAATCCGGAGGGATTAAATTCGTTCATTGCTTTAATGTTTCAGTCAAGGGATTAACAATTGATTATGATCCGCTCCCCTTTACGCAGGCAGTTATTGTTGATATCAATCAAACAGAACAATGCCTTATTGTCCGTATTATAGACGGATTTCCAAGCCCGGAAAAATATCCGTCTTCTCAAAAACCCTGTTTTACACCTGACGGGAAATTTATCCCTGATTTTTTCAGTGATAAGATACAAAGCTATGAATCAGTCGGAGACAAAACGATACGAATAAAGTTTCTGCGGGGAGCATTATTTAAAGAACCGACTAAAAGTCTTGATGGGACACGAGTAAAAGATATAATCGTTATTAATCCGCGGCGTGGAAATACAATCAGAAGTGTGAGCTGTGGCAGGATGACGTTCGAAGATATAACGCTGTACGCATCTTCCGGGTTCGGGTTTGCAGAAGGTGCGGATGCCGGCGTCAATGCTGGCGGCAATGTATACAGGAAATGTAAAATTGTGCGCCGTCCTGGTACAAAACGTTTTATAGGATGTAATGCGGACGCATTTCATTCTATTGAAGCCGTTAAAGGCCCGCTCATTGAGGACTGCGAATTTTCCTGGTCATGCGATGATTTTGTCAATATTCACGGCTTTTTTGCAATGGTGTACGCCGCGCAGGACAGCACACATCTGAAGATCG
>DNNS01000142.1 GCA_003497555.1 Spirochaetia bacterium | reverse complement strand
TTCATTTTTCTTAATGAAAATAATATTTTTAATTTTAATGCTGTACGGCGGATGCTCCTCGTAATATTGAAACGAAACATCTTTTATAGAAATCGGGCCTTTCCCGATTTCATAACTCCGCTCTTCCCAGGTGCGGGGATCCTTGTCCAAAGCCGGATTTATCAGTATATACAATTTTTTTTCAGGCCCCGGCATTGTATTTACCCGCACTTGCATTTTAGGAAGAATTTCAATTGCTCCAAATGCATTTGTACCATCATAGTTTATCAAATATTTCATAATCCAATCGCCTTCGCAAAGTTCTATAGATCCGTTCCCTGATTTACATTTGATTTCGATACCGCCCCATTTTCCGGGTTTTGGTTTTGCCTGAAGAATTTTTTTGTTATCTTTCGGATCAGTTTCAAGAACAGCTGGTTCCGCGCCCCATGATCTGATATAATAAAGCGAATTAATGTCTTCATTTAAAAGATACGGCATGAGAGCATCGGGATTATATGCTTTTACGAGTTGACTTACTCCGGTTATCGCAACAACCATTGGTACTGCATGGCCATCGCTTATAATATCAATTGATTTTATTTCCGTATCAGGATCAGGATTTTTCCAGACAAAGGTAAATAAACCCACCTCTGAACTCAAATTATTCCCAAGCCAGGCAATTTTCACCTCCTTTCCGGTCATTCTATCATCACTGGGCTTCCACCAGTCATCCACATCTGAGTAGCGGTTGACCGGTATTTCTGTTTTTTCTCCGTTGTTGTATTTCACTACATACTTGAACATTGTGCCTTTAGAATGGGCCCAGGCTGCGCTATGGAGGAAATAAAGTGCTGCTGCTTTCTTGTTTACCGGAATATCTTTTGCTTCAAGCGGAAAGAATTTTCTATCCCCGCCTTTTAAAATTATAGCTGATTTGCCCCCATTCATCTCAGGATCAATAATATCATAAGGCACCCCGTAAAAATTCTGTTTGCCGACAGGGATGCAGTACATATCATTTTCTTTCCCCTGGTCAGACCAGCCGCCTTTGCCGTCATTAGGGATATCATCCTTAAATCCCATATTCACGTATTTTCTCAAATCTATCGAAAATGCATATACGGGGTCAATTTCTCTGACCGTCCTTTGATCAATGATCTTCTGTTTAAACAAAGCGCTGCTTTCCGCTAGTTTTTGCAAATACTCCCGGTCTTTTTGTGCAGCACTATCAGCTTTTTTCGAAATGCTTACAAGATCAACAGCTCCTTTCTCGTAATTTTTATACGGTGTTTCACTCATCAGCACCAGAACCCGTTCCTGGCTTGGTAGAAATACCGGTATCCCTTTTTTAATATCATCTGTATTCCAGGTGTTTTTTCCGGCAGAAGATTTGATCAATTCCCAGTTGACAGCATTATATATATACTGTTCTTTTACCTGAATATTTTTTAAATATAGTATGGATAATTTCGCAACAGATGACCAGTTCACCATATGAAATAATTTTTTACTTCCCCGATCAAAGACATTCAGTTCTGTGTCTGTATCGAGCATATTATCAGGTGTCGCAATAATAAAATCACGTCCGATATTATTTGCCCTGAATAAAGCATCGAATATTCCAATCAGGCTTTTACCACCTTTATTAAAAAGCAATGTGTATACCTTGCCGGAACCAATCTTATTTTGATAGATCGCGCCTGTTTTACTTTTATTCCATCCGGCAAATACTGATGCACTTGACGGCATTGCGGCATATTCCGGTAAATAGGTTCCGATTAAATACTCTTTTTTAAACGCGGGATCAATTACCAGGGAATCAACCTCAGCATTTTCTATTTTTTTAAAAGCAAGCCCGATTATATCATTTGCATTTTGTTTAACGCCATATTCATTATGAGTAAATGAATTCGGTGCCGCAATCACCAAACCGCCTTTTTCCGTGTAATCTTTTAAAATATTTTTTGTTTTTTCAGAGCAGTATTCTATGACCGGACAGACAACTGCGTTATATCTTTTAAGATCATCCGCACTGGCAATAAATTCCGAAATTACAATATCAGTTGGGAACTGGGTTTTACGAAGCGCGTCAAAATAATATGCATAATCCTGCCACTCCCTGCCCATAAGCTGCCATGATTGATGATCAAGATAAAGCATGGCGATTTTGCCCGGGATACGGGGCCGCGGCATTACTATATCCGCGAGTTTTGTTATATTTTCCCGAAAACGTTTTATACTATAGAGCGCATTTTCTGAATAATTATAGGGATTAAGAATACATGCTTCTTTATACTTTGCACTGAGTACTGATTTTTTTGCCTCTTCAAATGTTTTCCATTCCCAAAAACGTCCATCCCATCCGTAAACAACCGAAGCGGAAAAACCATTTACCAGTTCACTCCAAAGCGAGGTAGCTATATCTTCATCGTGTGATGTTACACGCATGCCATTTTCATGACGCACGCAGCGCATCTCGAAATCAACAATGGGCTTCGTTCCTTTTGAATAAGCTTTCGCAAGTGCTGCGCCCAAAAAATACTTTGAATTACCGCCGGTATAACCGAGTTCCATGCTGTCTTTTGTTGAAGAAATAATGTCTGCAGACTGTCCGAATTCAGGGCCGCAATACTCAGCCCCGACAACATCAAAAAAATCCATAACTACACTATTAAATGCATTATTATAGCTCATTGATGAACTCTGGTGCATGGGCTGCCAGGTAAAATATTTCGGTACTGCGCGCTTGTCCGCTTTTAAAATAAATTCTTTGAATTTTTTAAAATAATTTGCTACAAGATCAGACTGAAAATACATCCAGTCGTACCAGAGGCCGCGCTGCTGATCAAGAATTTTTTCCATATTTAAAACCGGTTCTGTGAATGATGAATAAGAAGCGGCCCAGGCTTTATTGGCTTTTTCAATGGTGCCGTATTTTTTTTCAAGATAGTCCCTGAATATTTTTAAATTTTCAGAAGAAAAACTGTTATAAAAAGCTTCATTTGCAAGTTCGTATACAAAAGGATTTCCGCCATTATCAATAATAAATTTTGTACCTTCATAATACATGGTTTTATAGAGTTCCATTGATTTCGGAAATGAAGGATCAAACGGGAAAAACTGATCCCACCAGCCGTTTTTCTGAAAATATTCATCAGTCAGAACCTTTTTTGCCCTGCAGCCAAAACCGAGAAAAAGGCCGATATCTGAATAATCCATCAGTATCGGCATTCCTTTCATCCGATCAATAACAGCCTGTGCTATTTTTTCTGCATCTCTGAAATAATCATCAGAAGCACCCCATCCTCTTTTTTCCATTACCGCCGGATAATATTTTTTCATCATAAAATAACTCATAAAATTGATTGGATGAAAAGTATTCATGCCGAAATCATCAATTATTTCCCGATCAAGAAGCTCTGCATACATTCTGTGCTGCGACCAGGAGCCTCTTCTATCCGCAATAGAATTTTCATTCCATCCTGTTAAAGGTCCAGCAAAATAGATATAAGCATTATTTTGATAAAAAGAGCCGTTTTTAATTATAATCGGGGCTTGGTCATCAGAAAAATTTTTATCATGCCCTGTTTTTGCTTTTTGAGTATTTTCATCCAAAATACTGATATTTTTATCAATTTTTAAATCCGGATTTTTTTCAACAATAGACTTAAAATTTTCAGCAATTAAATTTTCATCAATTACATAATTAAAAATTCTTACATTATCAATTACACCTTTAAAATGTTCCGCTTTGCCGGTATAGCCTAAATAAATTTTATGATTTTCATCGCACAATAAGCTTTTACCGTCAAGCACACCTTCAGATTTTTTTTGTCCGTTCACATATAAAGAAAATTTATTATCAGTTACGCAGCATGCAAGATAATACCAGGTATCAAGTCTATATGCTGCGTCAACATTAGCTTTTGTGGACAGCCACTTTTCACCGTTTCCGATGTCGCAGTGAAGCATGGCCCCATTTTGAAATTTTATGTCGAAACTATTATCTTCCGGTGCGCGGCTTCCTAGTATACAACGTATATTTGTATCGACAGCTTTTACCCATAATTCGATTGTAAAAGGCGCTAAAATCACCGGCAGGTTTTTACAAACTGCAAAACTCTGACCGTCGAATTCGAGGGCTAATCCCGAAACGCCTTTAACCTGACGCAAGGTTCCCCGGACTTCAGCATCATTATCATTACCGGATTTATCTTTAAGCCTTGCATCAATAGTATCAAAATCCCAATAAATAACCGCATCGGATTTTTTTGCATAAAGGCATGACAAACAAAGAAGCATGAAAATAATAATATAATTTTTTAATTTCATAATCAATCCTTTTTAATAATTTATTAAAACAGTACCAATTCCGATTGGCTTCAAATACAACATTTTTTCGTTTTGATAATTTTTTCTAAAACCTTCAGGCCCCAACATTTGCGAATTTTGCGTTTCTTTATAAAGCCATGCTTGGGTACCGGTTTTCCGCGCTTCTGTAATACAGGCCCCGATACAATCAAACCACTCTTTTCCCATGTATTCCGTGATCAGGCCGACACGGGAGTGTATAAAATATCCTCCCCATTTTTTTTCTACCATATCACGGATTTGCCCTTGCAATACAAGTGGGGCAAGATCAGCATTCCATGCA
>DNNS01000093.1 GCA_003497555.1 Spirochaetia bacterium | reverse complement strand
TCCTGCCTCAACATGTCCTTGCGGACCAACATGAAACATTTTTATTATTTCGGGTGTTCTCCGGACATGATGACTCCCTGGAAAAAATACAATCGTATAATATTCGTCAATCACAATTATAATACATTGATTTGGATTTTCTTGTGTTAATTTTACTTTTATTTAATAAACTTTTTACCTTTATAATTGATACTGCCGATTAAATTTTTTCTGCGTCTTTTGATGGCTTTTTCAATAAAAATAATCTATGAGTATAGGGAAAGGGGGTAGGGGAAAATTTTTAGGCTTTTCCCCGGCGTCCTTATCTATTGTTACGACCGAAAGAGAGCGATTTTTCTCTTTGTCGCGCGAATAGAGTTGATCTACAGAAAATGCCTGATAATGCGGTTTATACTTTCTCTCTCACCCCGTGAGAATTCATTTCTATTGTTTTAATTAGTAGCGGGCATATTTGTTTTATTTGCCAAAGAAATAAATTCATACCCGGCCGGAACATCCGGTAATATAATTTTCATTGTATAATTTAATCAAAAAATAAAGAAAAATAACAATGAATAAAAAAGATCAAATCTGCGCCGGAAGGTAAAATATGACAAAAACAATTGCAGTTCTGGACATAGGAAAAACCAATAAAAAAGTCTTTATTTATAACGAACAGCTTGAGGTTCTTGATTCGGCTTATGAATCATTTCCAGAATATACAGAAAATGGAATCAATTTTGAACAAACTGCCGATACTTTTTTATGGTTTAAAAACCAGCTTAAAAAATTTTCATCTGCCTATAATATTCAGGCCATATCTGTTTCCACCCAGGGAGCGACTTTTGCCTGTACAGACGATACCGGTAAATTAACTTTACCTGTACTGGCATATACCACTGATCCCGGGCAAACACTGCATGATGATTTTTACCGGGAATATGGAAGCATAGAAAAGCTGCAAAAAGAAACCTGTACACCTAATCTCGGTCTGTTGATTAATCCGGCAAAAAATATCTATTTTATAAAAAAAAATTATCCTGAAGCCTGGCAGCGCACCAGGCATATAATTCATTATCCGCAGTATTTTTCTTTTCTGTTAACCGGCGAGATCTGCGCGGAACATACCTATCTTGGCTGTCATAATTATCTCTGGGATTTTAAAAACATGCATTATTCCCAAACAGCAGAAGACCTGGGAGCGGTTCAAAGACTCCCGAAAAGAATAATAAAACCCTGGGATAAAGCCGGCGTTATCAGTCAGGAGCTGGCAGCTGAAACCGGCCTTTCTGCGCAAACTATTGTCACTGCCGGTATCCATGATTCCAACGCTTCCCTGCTTCCATATCTTATTAAAAATAAAAGTAATTTTATTCTGAATAGTACAGGTACCTGGTGTGTTCTGATGCATCCGGCGAAAGAACCGGTTTTAACCGAAGAAGATTTGGGGAAAATTGTTTTTTATAATCTAAGCGCTTTTTCCCGGCCGGTTAAGACCGCCATTTTTTTAGGAGGTATGGAATTTGAAAAATATTCAGGGTTTTTAAGAATTATTCACGGCCATAAACCATATCCCGGATATAATCAGGGTTTGTACCAGAAAATAATCAATGAGAAAAAATATTTTATTCTTCCGGAACTTATGAGCGGAACGGGTCAGTTTCCGGGGTGCAGACCGGCGGCTGTAGAAAACAACAAGCGTTACGAAACCGAAGGACTTGAGAACGGTTCATTCCCGGAATTTTTCAGAGATTACGAAACAGCACATGCCGTACTGAATATATCACTGGCAGTACAAACCAGAATTGCCCTGGAAAGGTGCGGTATGCAGAACGGTTACCATGTTTTTACAGAAGGCGGATTCCGTAAGAACAGCGGATATAACGCTGTTCTTAAATCATTTTATGATAATTCGGAGTTTTTTCTTACAGGTTTAAGCGAAGCTTCCGCTTTCGGGGCCGCCTTGCTGGCAGTTTCCGCCCTGAAAAATACCAGCCCCGATACCCTGGGCAGTCTGTTTGAGATAGAAACCATCCCGGTTACTGCAAAACGGCTTGACGGTATTGATTCCTATCTATGCGCATTTAAAAACGCGCTTGAGAACAGATAGCCGGTTCATTATGATGAAAAAAATAAAAGATGCATGCCGAAACGCGGTAAAAAATAATCACCTTTTCCGGGGATGGGAAATTGTCTGCCGGAAAACCCGTAGTCTGCAGCGTTTATACGAAAACAGGTCTAATCGTTTATTCTGTCATCAGAACCGTGATGTAAATGACACGCATTATTCACTGATTGTATATTATATGCACAATAAAGAAAATACCGGAATCGCCTCTGCGGACCTGGTGCTTCATGAACCGCTGACAGATCAGATTCAAAAAGCGCTTGCTTCAGCCGGCAGCAATTTCAACCAATCCTGGCCTTTTCCTGAACCGCCTCAAGGAAAATACCGTCCGGTAAAATTATGCGATCCGCTCATTAAAAAAAAATACGAAACAGTGGCTGATAATCTGGAAAAACGCGCACAAAATTGTCTTAATCTGCCGGGGATTCATGTCAATTCTGCCGAACTTTATTTAAATTATCATGAAATTGAAAGACTCACCCACACCGGTATTTACACAAAAAAAGAAAAATCAGATATTTATTTTGAATCTGCCATGGAGAGCAGTGCCGGTTTGGGTGAAAACAATCAGGAAATACATGAAAGAACCGCCGGTGTCACTGCCGCCGGTTTTAATATAGAAACATTTTTTTCCGGATGCGCAGACCTGGTTAACAGTCTTGGAGCGACATCCGAGCCCCCCAATCTGCAGAACGCGTCTCTGGTAATCAATCATGAAGCACTTGCTGAAATTATTTCCGCTCTGCTGACCAGACTTACTGCGTCTGCCGAATATAACAAACATCCCTTTTTCAGCAAGGGAAACCTGATAAGCAGCTGTGAGAGCGCTGCCGGATCTGATATGCTCGAGATTACGCTTGATCCTTATATTGATTTTATGGCTGAATCTACACCCTGGACACATGACGGGCAGATTGCCGAAAAAGCCTGCGTTATTAAAAATAATATTGTACAGGCAAGATTATCCGATGTGCGCTATGCCTCGTATCTTGGGCTATCTCCTTCCTGTATTACCGGTAATATTATTATACCTGCCGGAAAAACGCCGGAGCTTGAACTTCTGCATGATAATGTACTGGAAATTATAAAGTTTTCTTCTCTGCTCATTGACGAAAAAAAACTTACCTGGTCAAGCGAAATCAAATTAGGCAGGCTTTATGAAAATGGTAAAATCCGTCTGGTTAAGGGAGGCGTGGTTTCAGGTAATATAAAAGATAATTTTTCCGATTTTATCATGTCATGTGAAACCGCTGTTTTTAATTTTCCCGGTGACGGGTATCATCCGCCTCTTGGTTATTGCGGTCCGAAAAAAGTATTGTTCCGGCGCGGTGTCAGTGTTGCCGGCAGGGAGAAACAGCCGTGACCAGCAGATTATATCCCCGGAATTCAGAGTCCTTGGAAAAAATTCTTCCTGAACTGGTTAATATTATGGAAAAGGGTGAAGAAAACCGTCTGTATGCCTTTGCCTGTCTGGAAGATCTCTCTCAAACCTCGGTCAACGCTGCCCGGACGGAATCTGCAGGCTGCCAATCAGACCGCGGTTTGGTTCTCAGAATCTTTACCGGAGACTGCAACTTTGAATATGCGCTTAATGATTTTTCCCGCCGGTCATTAATCAAGGCTGCAATACGTCTGCGGAAACGGGCTCTGGTCCACTGTAAAAAGAATAACATTGTTTTGAATTTTAGGCCGCTTTCGTGGAGTGAAGAGATTTCCAGAGGGCTTGTACCGCAGATTGCATCATGTCTATCTCCGGACGCCGGTCCTGATACCTGTGTGCATTTTTCATCAGAGATTAATACCGGGTATGAGCTAAATTTCAATATTGACGCCATGGCGAAAAAAGCCGCCTTGTTGCGTGATGAAATTATCAAACGATCGGAAAATTATCCTCCGGCAGCCGGTTGTCTGCTGCGTCAGAAAATCAAATCGCGTATTTTCTGTGATCGATCAAAAAACATGTCCCAGACACTGGTAACATCGCTTTTATATCTGCACGCTTTTTCCCGCAAAGGCATTATGGCCAGACGGATAATCGGCGGGCTTGGCGGTTTTGAGATTGCGGAAAATATGCTTGAAAATGAAATAAACCTTCTCTGTGCCCTGCCGCAACGGCTTGATGAAGCCGGGTATATCAAACCAGGCAGGTATAAAATTATCACCGGCCCTGATGTTACAGGTGTAATTGCTCATGAAGCTTTCGGTCATACCCAGGAAGGAGACACCTGCNNGCAGGAGCGCTGCCCCTTTTTTAAAAAAAAATAAAATTAAAATCGGCAATGATCAGGCGGTAATTGTCAATAATCCGGCTCTTTTCTCTATGGGTAAATACTCGTACGGACAGAACGGAACGCATTTTTTTGACGACGAAGGAGAGCTCGCCCGCAGGCAGATAATTCTTGACCGCGGGTATCTCTCCTCTCCCATGAATGATCTGATCAGCTCCTGCCGCGGAGACATTAACGGCATCTCACCCCGCACTTCAAACGGCAAGCGGGAATCATGGCGCAGACCCCTGCTTCCCCGCCAGACCAATACATATTTTACTGCCGGAGATAAAACACTTGATGAATTGATCAGTATGACAGAAAACGGTTTTATTGCCGAGTTTGCTCACGGGGGTATGGAAGATCCTAAAGGAATGGGTCTTACGGCAGGCACCGAATACCTTGAAGAGATCAGGGAAGGTAAACGCACCGGGCGTCTTTTCCTTGGGCCGCNNGCATATTGAACTTTCCGACCCGGTACCGCTGCTTCTTTCGTCAATAATAGCCAAAAGTTCAGTAGATCCCGAGCGTATTAATGAAGATCATCCGTATAATAAATGGGGCGGATGCGGTAAATACCATAAAGAACTGGTAGAAGCCGGAAGCGGCGGCCCATGGATTTTATGGCATAGTATTAAATGCGGATAACGCTTAAATCGAAAAACCGGTATTTCCATTTTATATCCGCCCGTAAACAGCAGCTATCCCGATCAGCAATGATTTTNNGATCATTGCTTTGCGGTATAATTCACCGGTATGGCATAAGTACAGCCAGATAATATTTTTTTTATTTGAAAATATCAATAATTTTCATCAAGCATTCTTTTTATATAGAGTTCTGACTGGTCAATTACCTGTTTACACTGCCCGTGATTTAAAAAAAGCCTGATGGCAGTGGCTTTTTTTCTAATGACATTGGCATCATTGTTTTGTTCCTGTGTACTAAGAAAATCAAACACCAGTTTGCCATAATCCGTTGAAACCCGCATGGCCTGGCCAAAATCCTCGTATACTGTATCAATTGTTAATTTTTTAATTTCAGCTGAAAGATTATCTAGCTGTGAAAGAATTTCTTTTGTGAAGATTTTTTTTATAGGCAAAGATGCCTGCTGCGGCAATACAAAGTGAAGGTCTGTACCCGCGGCGTGCTCTTCAAGGAGCGTGTAATAACTGATGGCGGGTTTTTTTGCAGATCCAAAATATTTATCACAATATTCCTCAAGAAGTTCCCGCCAGTCTGAATCGCAGCGTTTGAAATTTTGAAAAGCAGAATAATAAACCGGCCCGAGCGTACCGGCGTTGTATCCATACTGGGTGGTAAATCCGCTCACGCCAATATCTCTGTAGATTTTTTGATTCACAGGGATATTTCTCAGAATGGGAAAAGGCAGCTCTACCCAGGAGTTTTTCCAGTAATATTCATAAATACTAATTCTTGCGCCGAGTTCAATCCATTTTTTCAAGCCGGTGATATAATCGCGGTTTATTGCGCATTGCTTGTTGTCCAGCGAATGATTATGGCATATCCCGCGGCAGCTCATTAATTCCAGATTTTTGGGGATAGCATCTGAATGATTTTCAGGCGGATCCCTGTAAAAAGAGTAGACAGGAGATCTAATAGTCTTGTTTGGATATTGCCTGCCGACAATTTCAGCTACCTCGGTAAAAAATTTTAACATCCGTTTCGAAAACATGGTGAAATACGCCGGGTCTGTTCTGTCAAGGTTTCCTTTTTTCAGATCATGGACAGAATATTTACTATTTCGGTCAAGAACAGTGCAGTTGTTGCATTCACAGAAGCCCCCGCCGTCATTTGGTCCGAGGACAATAGAATCTTTATCCGGAAATTTATCGAATAATTTTATTATATTGCCGGCAATTTCATTAATCAGATTTTGATTTGAAGTACATAGCTGTTTGTTATGATATGGAGTAATGGTCCCGCGATCGCTTCTTTTTCCATCAATCTCAGCAAAGTATTCCGGATGGGAATCAAAATATTTTTCCGTTGCTATTAAATACCAGAAGCTATGTGCCATCCATTTTATATCGTAACTGTCATTTCTGCCAAATGGAATACTGTTGAAGTTTTTGAAATTGCCTTTGGTGTCAAACCAAAACCCGTCGAGAAGTATTTTATGATCATTATAAAATCTGGTTANNCCTGCCGGATCAAGGAATTCAATAGTATTTTTTTTATTTTCAGATAAATCTTTGGTAATGTTAATAAACTCAATTTTGTTTTTGTCTGTGGTTAATATGCCGGCAGGTATTCGGTAGCTTTCTGTAGACCAGCCCCGTTCAGTAAATTTATTTTCTCCTGAAAATAATTCCTTGCCGTTAATTAGAATTTTAATCTCTGCTCTGCCGGGCTTATCGTCATCCTGGCCTTCAACTTCAAGGTATACCTGGCCGGCAGAAAGTTTTTGTAATTTAAAAAAGGCCCGCATTTGTGAATGCTCGGAACTGGCCCGGGTTATCCATACCGCCTTTCGGGGTTCACATTGATAATTATATTCTGCAGGGCCCATTCCGCCGAAGATAACATCTACCGGTATCTGAATGCCGTCCGGAATTGAATTTTGCACAATAAGTGATTTTTCAATTGTCGGCAATGGATTATCAAGAAACTCATTAACAGCCGGATCTTGATGCCATAACTCTGTTGAGTCAAACCTGAGCCCGGCGCTGCGGAGAAACCATTCATGGCCCTTTTGTTTTCTTATGAACCAGCTGATTTTTCTATCCCTGGCCATTTTTATGAACTCAGAAAGTTTGTCGGCAAAAACCGGAAGTTCTTTATCTGATATTCTTCCGTTAAGCAGATTGTTTTCATTAATATCAGCGAATAAAACGCAGAATTTTTCTTCTTTTATGCGGGATATTATTTCAGAATTTCCGCCCGCAGAGCTTATAGCCTTGTCAAACAATTTATAGGCTTCTTTTGCGTATTCCGGCGTAACAACTCCCGGATTGTTTCTTTCACAGCACTGGTCAATTTTCCGTTCCCTGATGTTTTTATAAAAAAAATCAAAATACCCGCGCATAGAGGGCGCGGCCTCCGGGCCGTAGTATAGCGCTATAAACTCATCTATTTTTTTATTAACATCAATATCCGGTTCCCAGAGTACCGCTGATATAACGTATTCAAATAAGGCATTGAAATTTTCCGCACGTTGACAAAAATTGATACCCCGGATATTGTTTTTCGCGTAAAAATTTATCCTTGCGAGCTGGGCATAAAAATTAGCAAACGGCTCAAAGGGCGATTTGTAGCCCTTTGGATAATCATAAATGAATATATTTGTATTATATTTTTCAATCCAGGCTTTCAGCGTACTGATGCCTTTTTCATTAACCGGGGTATTGACCCGGGACTGGCTCATCCAGTTTACAGGATAGGGACAATACATCACTCTTACATTCGGCTCTGGCTTTTCACGCAGCGGAGGCTCCTCGGTACGGGTGTAAACAAGGGTAAGAATAATTTTATCGGGAAAACTAACGGCAGCCTTTCTGGCTATATAATTCACAAAAAATAACAGTCTGTCGGAATACTGATTCGGCTCTTGATCGAGTTTTTTACATTCATCGCACTCGCACCATTTATAGCCGTCCCCCTGGCTGACCATAAAATATTTGCTATGCGGAAGTTCACGGATCATTGCCATAATCCTTTCAGCCGCCAAGTCCCTCGCGTTTTTATTGGCAAAGCATAAATGTACATCGAAGCGCTGGCCCGGCAGCTTTCTAAGCCTCTCACCGTCAACCAGGGCAAAAAATTCGGGGTGCGCTGCATGATATTCCTCATAGGGGATCATAAAGTCCGCAGTATGTGTCCATGAAGCATTGAAGCCGATCTCACTTGGCTGACCTATTATGCTTTCATGCGTATATTTCAGCCTGGGATAATTTTTACTGTATCTGGGATAAACAACGCGCAGTTTAAAAAAGGGATTTTTAATAATGTTAAGGTAATGCGATGAAATAAC
>DNNS01000508.1 GCA_003497555.1 Spirochaetia bacterium | reverse complement strand
ACGGTATTTTCCAGGGAGTATATTTTGCCTAAAATAACTATTTTACTTATATTATTAAAAATTGTCTTTACGGCAGACCATCAAATTATTCAAAAAATCACAGATAATAAATATGATGATTTTCTGCCGGTAATCAGCCATAATAACATTTTAGCCTGGCGCTTTGTTAACGGAGAAAAGGCAAAAATACAAATAAAATTTCCTGACGGAAAAATAGAACAAATAGATGCTGATTTAAATACAGCGGATATTAAAAATCTTAAATCCCGGGCGGTAAATTTCGGTGCAAATGTACCCTCCCTCGCGGGATTAAGGCCGTTCCCGGCAGGTGCAAAAATATTATTTTCTTTTTATGACAGCTCTGATTACGAAATTGCCTTGTATGACAATAAAAAAACTTCAGTTCTTTCGGATAATAATTACCGCGATGATTTCCCTGTGCTCTGGAAAGATCTGCCGGTCTGGTGCTCTTACGACGGAGAAGATTTTGAACTGGTTTGTTTAAAAAAAAATATTATTGAGAAAATTACTGAAAATGTATATAATGATTATCATCCGGCATGCAGCGGCAGCAGACTAATCTGGCAGGCATGGAATGAAAATGACAAACTGTGGTCTCTTGCCGAATATATTGATAACAAAATTGTCATGCTTGATAAAAGCGCATATATAGGACAAATGCAGGGCAGTTTTAAAAAAATATGGGGAAAAAATCTTCCTTATCCCCCGGCTAAAATGAATGTTATAGAGCCGGCGCTGGGAAGCGGGGGACTGGTTTTTTTATGGAAAGACATGTCTACCTATGAAGCGGGTTATTGGCCTGATAATTCAGCTGGAGCGTTTTATATAAAAAAATCTGAGGTGCGGAATATGTATCTCAGTAAAAGCGTACAAACTGCCGGAGGGATTGTGGTGTTTGCTGCCTGGGATGACAGCAAGGAAGAATATGATATTTATTACTGGAAAAACAACATGCCGCTTGCGCAGAAAATAGACAGAAAAGGGCATGATGCCTATCCGGTAACAGACGGAAAACATGTCTACTGGCAGGGTTTTGACGGAAACGATTATGAAATTTACAGGATAGAAATAAAATGAATATAAAAGACCTCATTAAAAAAATTATCTTTTTTTGCCGTATAGCGGCTTTTTTTTTATTACTGCTTATAAATTCATTTGCCGAAGGCATAACTGAAAATTCTCTTGCAGCCAAAACCAAGGAACTTACTTCGTATTTTATTGAATACTTTATGCATCCCAAAACCAGATTGATATATCAGGAACAAATCAAGGGAGAAAGAAAACAGGAATTTGAAACCCCGGAAGAAATAAAAAAAGGCAATGTGGCAGGCAAGCTTGATGCCCGGGGTTATGGTTCAGGCATACAAAACACCTCGCTTTTTACCGGGCATCTGCTGTATGCGCTGATTGAGGCTTATGAAGCAAAAAACGATCCGGATTTGGAAAAATGGATAAAAGATTTTTTTCAGGGTATGAAACTGCTCGGCAGCATCAGTCCGGTTCCCGGATTTGTACCCCGCGGCCCGCATCCGGATGATTTTACCGCTTATTATACCGATTCATCGGTTGATCAGCATACAACCTATGTATATGCGCTCTGGCGCTATTACCGCAGTAAATTTGCGAGTGACTCTGATAAAAAATTTATCCGGGAGTCTGTGGAAAAAGTAGGCAAACGGCTGGAAGAAAGCGCCTGGCTGATTAAAGTTGAAGATAACAGTAAAAAAGCGCATGCCAGCGGCGCTCCCATGATTAATATGACCAGTGAAAATGCCGCTGTTTTGCTCTGTCTTCTTTCCGCTTTTTATGATATTACCGGAAACAATCACTGGCTTGATCTTTATAAAATATTTTCTGCTGAAAATAACGGAGAACGCTGGAAAATGCTGGTGCCGGACGATAAAAGCGAGCTTGGAAATATTTACTATGTTAATCAGAAAGCCTTTCAGCTGAATACTCTTTATTTAATAGAAAAAGATATAGAAAAAAGAAAAATAATTCTTGCCGCCCTGAAAAAACATGCGCAGCGCCAGCTTGACAGAACATATCCTGATGGAAAAGATCTGGAAAAACTGCAGGTAAAATTAACGGATACACTAAAGCAGGAACTTAAATGGAGCTCTGTTCCCTTTAACGGTATGTTTAAAGCATGGGAAATGTATGTTCCTGGTCTGAAGGGTACAACCGGAATACTGGCTCATACATACTGCGTGCGTATGCCGCTAACCGGTTTTGTTATGGCAATGTTTTCTCATGATAAGGAGCTGGTAAAAAAAACATCTTCGGTTATTTGGGAAATGATGAATAAAGTACCGTATCGGGAACTCGGCGGTGTAGAAATAAATCTTTATATGGCAGTAACAGCTCTTCAGCTGTATAAAGATTATTTTAGCCCGAAAGAATAATTTCAATTTTTTACAATGAATTATATTGCCGGTATTAACTGGTTTTCCTTTTTTACCCTTAGAGATTATTTTTTTTCCATACTCCGGGAGATACTCCGCTGATCTTTTTAAAAGCGCGATCAAAATACGATATGGATTCATAGCCGGTTTCCGAAGCTATTCTGGAAATTGAGTATTGTTTTTCGCGCATTAACAATTGAGCTTCGTGAATACGGATTATATTGATAAACGTTTTCATAGAAAACCCGGTTTCTTTTCTGAACAGTCTGGAAAGATAAAAAGGGCTTATAAAAAATCCGTCAGCAATCTTTTTAAGGGATAATTGCTCATGGTATTGGCTGTTGATATATTTAATAATCTCGTTGATTTTTTCATGCATGGGTTTTTTCAGCCGGGATATATTTGCGGTTTTTTGTGCAGAAAGCAAATAAAGAAATTGGCCTGTTAGGCATTTCATGTGGTCAATTGATTTGTTGTCTTTCTTATCATAAATTACTGTCATGGTTTTTAGCAATGATATTAATTCCGAGAAAACAGTTTTATCTGGTTTTAAAATCGAATATTTTTTTTCGAAAACACTAAGCAGATTAGTGTGTTGATATAGTAATAAAACAGGTTTGATAAAAGCATGTGAAAAAAATAAATAATACCGCTTAAATGAACAATTTTTAATATTATATGTTTTGTGAATTGTATTGGGCGCAATACATACTATGCTTCCGGAATTGATATTAACAAACTGTTCATCAATGCAATATCCGCGTTTCCCGGCAATCTGAAAATATATTTCATAGCCGGAATGCATATGCTTTCTCACCTCCGGCATCTTGGTAATTTTATTATCATGAAAAAGCACACTGAATACATGATCTTCTTCAGTATATAGATGGCGGTATACAGACATAAATTAATTATATAGTGTTTTTATAAATAACAAAATAAAATAATTTATTTAAAAAGTCCCGATTTTCTGTTTTAATAATAGAAGTATCTATCTCCCAAACATCCGGTTTTTCTGTATATAGCACTTTTTGAAAAAAAATTATTTAATAAAACCGATTAGTTAAAATCATTGCCTGTAATTTTATTTATAATAATCAGGTACAAAAAAAGCAGACAGCCAATGTCCATACTGCCGGGCTGACTGTTGTAATAATTAATGGAAATATAATATGCCCTGTAGAGTCCCGCAAGAGAACAGACTATGCGCGATGATTTTAGTAATCAGAAGAAACTTTCATTCGCCTGCGCCCAAAACAATAAAAAAATATTTTATCTTTTTTTTTACTCAGTCTATACTTGCCGGTATTTTAATATCCGCACTGCATTCTGCCTGGTATTCCAACTGGAATTATCGCAAACCTCTTAGCAATCGCCGGGCCTGCGGGGCGGATTTGCCTGATTTTCCCCTGCTGGTGCGTATAAGCAACGATAGTGATCTGCGGGATTATGCTTCCAATAACGGTCATGACATTGTTTTTACCCTGCAGGCTGATACCAAAAAATTAGCGCATGAAATAGAATA